>CAKZVB010000112.1 GCA_937922015.1 uncultured Granulosicoccaceae bacterium | reverse complement strand
ATTCAGGATCTTGAAAAATTTACAGAAGAGCCATGGACTAAAACCAACATGGCCAGGTTTATTGTTTTGCGACGCCAGCCCGATGCCGAGACCAGACTGACTGCACAGCAAAGGGCGTTGGTTGATGAAGTATCGAACCACCCGCAGTCCATGCAGTCGGTTTTCGCCGAGCGTCATTTTTCACTGGCATTGAAACGTCTGATAGAAACCGGTGTGTTAACGATTGCGGGTTTTACTCCTACAGATGCCGCCCATGTCTGTGGCTGGTACGATCAGTGGGATCCGGCGGCATCGGTGCTGGGTGCGACCCTGCTTAGTCGCTATAGTAAGTTCAACCTGGGCCGGGCCTGGGATACCCCGCAGTTATTCTGTGAAAGTATGTTGTCTCAGGTATCACGCGAATCGGCTTTGTGTTTAATGACATCAGCAATCAATGACAGCAACGGGAAATTCGGTGCTCCCATGCAAGCCGCACAGCGCGCACTACTTGAACAAATGTTCAACAGCGCGGCAGATCCGGACGCGGCCGGCGTTTTAAAGATGCAGGCACAACTGGCGATCCCGGTGGTGGGTATTGGTGCGCCCGCCAGAAGCTTCTATCCGCCGATTGGTGATTTTCTTAAGTCAGACGTCATTGTGCCGGAACACGCAGAGGTAGCCAACGCAATTGGTGCGGTGGTTGGAGTAGTAAAACAGAGTGTGCAATTAACCATTACACCAGTGTCGGCGAAACGTGTGTTGGTGCATGCACCCGATGAGCAGAGGGAATTCGATGAACTGGAACCAGCAGCACAGTGGGCCAGTGATCTGGCCACTCAGCTTGCAATGGAAAAGGCAAAAAGGGCAGGGGGCACGCAGTTGCAGGTGACTATAGATCGGCGCGACAACATTGTCGAACAACAGGGCCAAAGCACTTTCTTCGAGTCCACCATAATTGCCACTGCCAGCGGGCGTGCGGGTTGATGTAATTGTCATTAATGAATGAGCTGATGCGGTGATACAATTGCGGTAATGAGGGGCAGGTGTTTCGTGCCCTTGTAATTCACCGCCACACTCCGGCCGTACTCTATATTGGAGATTGATGCTTCAGGTTCACAGTAGCAATCAGCTTGAAAAATTGCTTGGGGCTCTCCAGGCTGCTTGCACTGATACCGCACAGGATCCTTTTATTCCTGAAACTGTTGTGGTGCAGAATGCCGGCATGGCAAGGTGGCTGCAGCAGCAAATTGCGCAGTTGCATGGCATAAGTGCCAATATGGAATTCAAGACCCCGGGTGGCTTTGTCTGGGAAGTCGCAAGGTACTGGCTGGCGGATCTGCCAAAGACCCCGCCGTATAGCAAATCGCAATTATTGTGGCGTGTATACGCGCTGCTGCCAGATCTGTTACCGCAGGAGCCATTTAAAGAATTACATCGCTACCTGGAAGGTGACAATGGCGTTCAACTGTTTCAGCTCGCGCAACAAATCTCAGGGTTGTTTGATCAATATTTAATTTACCGGCCCGATCTGATTCTCGAGTGGCAGTCGGGCGGTGACAATCAATGGCAGGCGATATTATGGCGGGCAATCTATGAAGCAGAGCCGGCTCTGCACTGGGGCGATATAAAACAACGCGTGAGTGTAATAGCCGATCAGCCGCCATCGGCGCAACTGCCCGGGCGTATTTCGATTTTCGGCATCTCGGACATGCCGCCACTGCATACCGAAATTCTTCGCGCTGTCTCAAACCATACCTCTACCTGTTTATACTATTTAAATCCCTGTCGTGAATATTGGGCAGATATCGAAGACCAGCGTCAGCAGGCACGCCGGCGGGTGCGCGCCCGGGAGCAACACCAGCAAGACCCCACAGGACTGCTGGATGTGGGTAATCCGCTGTTGGCATCGTGGGGTCATGCAGGGCAGGCGTTTCTCGATCAGTTGTTGGAAACCGACATAGAAGACTCAGACGATTTTCAACAACCACAAGGTAATACCGCCTCGCTGACACGTTTGCAAAAACTGCAGTCAGACATCCTTGAACTACAAGATGCTGCCAGCCAATACGCTGCAGCGCCTGTGGCTGATGATAACTCCCTGCAAGTCCATAGTGCACATAGTGCGCTGAGAGAGGTGCAGATACTGCACGATCAGCTGTTGCGTCTTTTCGAACAGAACAGTGACCTTAAGCCACGCGACATCATTGTTATGGCGCCCGATATTGATCGCTACGCGCCTTTTGTCGATGCCACTTTTTCAACGGCGCTGAATGAGATACACATACCCTGGTCGATATCGGATCGGCGGCTCAGAACAGAACAACAGCTGCTCGAAGGGGTAGCGGCATTGCTGCAATTGCCACTGTCTCGTTTTGAATCCGCAGAGGTTCTGGCATTGCTTGATATGCCAGCTGTACGCAGGCGATTTTCTCTTGAACACAGCAGTCTTAGAATTTTGCGCCAATGGGTAAGAGAATCGGGAATACGCTGGTCACTGGATGCAGCGATGCGCAAGGAACTTGATCTGCCCGCAGACGACAGTAACAGCTGGAGCTTTGGGCTAAAGCGATTGTTTTTAGGCTTTGCTATGCCGGACATGGAGGGCGGCTTGTTTGAAGGAATCGCGCCATATCCTGATATAGAAGGCTCACAAAGTGATGCACTGCAAGTGTTGCAACAGTTAATAGATCAGTGCCGGCAATGGCGTGACCGCCTGAACAAAACCTACACTGCTGAGCAATGGCGTAGTGAGCTCGAGCAACTGGTTAATGCTTTTTTTCAACCAGACGAAGCAGAAGAGCAAGCCCTGCAGTCCGTCAGATCCAAGCTGGTTGAAACGCTCAGTTATGCCAACGACATCGAGCTGCAGACGCCAATCAGTCGTGAGGTCATTGCAGAGATACTAAACGGCATTCTTGAAGACAGTTCAAACACCCGTCAATTTCTCACAGGCAGGGTAACGTTTTCAAACATGGTTCCGATGCGATCTATCCCGTTTAAAGTGGTTTGTATCATGGGTTTGAATGCCAGTAATTTTCCGCGCAATGACAGGCCGCTGTCTTTCGATTTGATGGCCCGCCACCCTAAGCGCGGTGACCGGCGCCGGCGCAATGATGATCGATATCTGTTTCTCGAAACGCTGCTGTCAGCGCGGCAGATTCTGTATCTCAGTTATGTAGGTCATGATATTCGCGACAACTCAGAGAAAGCGCCATCAACCGTGTTGCAGGAACTCATAGACTATGCAAACTTAAAGGTCATAAAACACCCGCTGCAACCATTCAGCCGACGTTACTTCGACGGTTCAGATCCACAGCTGGTCAATTACAAACCACACTGGTTTGATGCCGCTCAGGCCAAACCCGACGCAGAAGTCCCCAGGTTTGTCAGCGGCACACTGTCAGCGCCATCAAAGCAGCTCCTGACTGTTGATCTGCGTGATCTGATCGATTTTTTCCAACGACCGGCGACTGCTTTCCTGGCTACCAGGCTGGATGTCAGGCTGAGTCGTGCCGATGATGCATTGGAGATTACCGAACCTTTTGAGCTTGATAATCTGCAGAACTGGCAGTTGCAGCAAACCGCTTATGCGCTGTGTAACCAGGGTGACTCTAAAGAGACGGTGCGTCGAAAGTTGCGTGCCTATGGATCGCTTCCGGCAGGTGCATTCGGTGATCAGTTGTTTGACCGGATCTATGATGACAGTATAGAACTGGACAGACGGGTATTAAAATACCAGACCCCCGAGATCGATTCGCGAGACCTTGAGCTTGACCTGGATCCCTATCGGTTGTCAGGTCGAATCAACGAAATACGCAGCGGCGGTTTGTTTGACTGGCGGTTCGGGCAGCTGCGTGCAAAAGATCTTGTCTACAGCTGGGTGCGGCACCTGGCGTTATGTGAGCTGGCGCCGGACGGCGTGCCGGGGCGCAGCGTGCTGGTCTGTCAGCCGTATACGATTATTTTTCAGACGATAAAAAACCCCGGAGAGTATTTTCGGCAGCTATTAGATGTGCGGTGGCAGGGACTGGAATCATTGCAACCGCTATTTCCTGAGACTTCGTTTGCGAGGTTGATGTCAGACAGCAACTCTGACGCAGCTTTGTCTGACTACAAACGCTGGAAAAAACGCCCTGCAGACGCTGCAGAAAACGAAATATCCGCTGAAGACTTTGCGATTGTCTGGCGTGGACAACAAAACCCTTTGGATGAGCAGTTTGAACAACTGGTGCAATCGGTGTTCGCCCCGTTGTTGGATCATGCGCAGTTCGTCAAAGCGGCGGATGATATTTCCTGATGCGGGTATTAAAGCCAATGGAAGTGCCGCTGCATGGCACAACGCTGATCGAGGCAAGTGCCGGTACCGGTAAAACCTATACCATCACAACACTCTTTCTTCGTCTGTTGCTGGAGTCTCGTGCCACGGTTGATCAGATAGTAGTGGTGACTTTCACGGTGGCAGCCACTGAAGAACTACGCATAAAACTCACTGCCAGAATACTGGAAGCTGTTAACTGGCTCAAACAAGCTCCGGGAGATGAATCTGACGATGATCCCGTTCTGGCCGGCGTGTTGAAGCAGCATGACAGACAAGAATCCCTGCAGTTGCTTTTAGATGTATCAGCGCGTCTCGATGAACTGGCCGTCTACACCATTGACTCTATGTGTATGCGCGTGCTGCAGGATTTTGCCTTTGAAAGCGGATTGCCGATGCGAATGGAATTTATCGCCGACGACAATGACATACGAACACTGGTGGCAGAGGATTACTGGCGCAGTGTAGTGGGTGGCAGTGATGAATTAGCCATTGAAGAGCTAACCACGTCGTTTAAGTCTCCATCCAATTTACTTAAATTACTAACGCCTGTGCTGCGAGCGAAAACAGCCGTCGTGCTGCCCGATGTCGATGCAGCTCAGTTGGAACAGGACAGAAGCCGGTTAACCAGGCGATTTTTTCGCATCATAAATGAATGGGAAGAATGCGCTGATGAAGTAAAAGAAATTCTGCGGCATTCAAAAGCAATTAATCGGAAGAAATATAATCAGACTGCTGTTGCGAAGATTATCTCAGCGCTCGATAGTTTAATCAGTCGGGAGAGTCTGCCCACCAAATCAATAGAAAAATTCGAATTAGTCACAGACAGTACTATCGCCGCAGCAGTTAAGAAAAACCAACAAAAGCCGCAGCACGAGTTTTTTAACTTGTGTGAGGGATTCGATCACGAAATAGAAGATTTTTTAAAGCGACGCAAAGCTGCCATTCTTATTACAGCCAAAGAGTATTGTCAGCGGGCGATAGAGCAATACAAAACTCAACGCGGCATGTTGCATTTTGAGGATCTGCGAGATCGTCTGGACGCAGCGTTAAAAGGCCCGTCGGCTGGCGTGCTGGCAGAGAAAGTCCGGCAGATGTGGCCCTACGCGATGATTGATGAATTTCAGGATACCGACCCTCAGCAGAATAATATCTTTCGCACAATCTACGGGCAACGCGATAACTGCGGCTTTTTTCAGATCGGTGATCCCAAGCAGGCTATATATTCATTTAGAGGGGCAGATGTATTCACCTACATGGACGCTGCGCGCAATGTAAGTAATCACTATACGCTCGGCACTAACTGGCGTTCGTCCAGTGGCCTGGTCAAGGGCGTAAACAGTTTGTTTGAATACGCCCGGAAGCCCTTTATATTTGATCAGCATATATCCTTTCACCCGGTCGATGCTGCAGGCAAGGCAGACAATCATCCGCTACTGATTGATCAGCAAACCGTAACACCGCTTCAGTTTCGCCTGTTGCCCGCCAATGATGAAGGCGGTAAATGGACAGCGGCCAATGCGCTTAACACGGCGGCACAGGCTTGTGCGTCTGATATAGCGGGGCTGTTGAAAAAGGGGCAGCGCAACCAGGCAACACTCGATGGTAGGCCGGTACGTGCGTCTGACATCGCCGTGCTGGTGCGTGGTCATGAAGAACGCCGGAAAATACAACAGGCGTTGACACAAGCGGGTGTCAAGAGCGTATCGCTGGGTACTGAAACTGTTTTTAGTACGCGCGAGGCGCATGAACTATCGATCATTCTTACCGCGGTTGTGCAGCCGGGCAGAGCGGGGCACATCAGACGAGCACTGGTTACAGAGATGATCGGTTATGACGCGCACCGGATTGAAGCGATAAATAATGTCGAGCGTGAATGGGATGAACTGTTCACGTGTTTTTTAAACTACCGGGATATCTGGGCTGCCAGGGGCTTTATGGCAGCAATACAAACGCTAATTGTCGAGCAGCAGGTGGCGCAGAAGCTTTTGGCTTATCCCGATGGTGAGCGACGGATGACAAACCTGCTGCAGCTCACAGAGTTGATGCAGGTTAAATCAAGAGAGCTGTCATCGCAGGATGAATTACTGGTGTGGCTGAATCAACAAAATGGCAGCATCCCTGATGAAGATCAGATGCTGCGCCTTGAGAGCGACGAAAACCTGGTGCAGATTGTCACCATTCACAAGAGTAAGGGGCTTGAGTACCCCATTGTCTATTTGCCGTTTCCCTGGAAAATAGCTGACAACAATAATGAGTCAGACCGCATAGTATTGTTTCATGATCGGGATTCTTTTCAATCGAAGGTAGACTTTGGCTCTGAACTTAAAGGGCAGCACAAGGCATTGCGTTCGCAGGAGACGCTGGCAGAGTACATCCGGCTGTTGTATGTGGCGGTCACCAGGGCGCAGCACCTATGTGTAATGTGCTGGGGTGATGTGAATAATGCCCATAATTCAGCGCTTGGCTATCTGCTGCATCAACATCCGGCAACCGCTGAATCACTGCCGGTCTGTTGTATGAAAGACATGGATATAGTCGCAATCACCGATGATTTACAGTCTCTTGCAGAAAAAGCCGATGGCGCAATATCGGTAATGCCGCTGGAGAATAAAGAAGAGAGATTTGAAAGTGATTTTGATTATGCCTCGCTGTCGTGTGAGGCCTTTACCGGTCGTATCGACCGCCAGTGGAAAATAACCAGCTACAGCGGCATGTTAAGCGGTGAGGATAATGGCCTGCCGGATCGTGATGAAATATCTGTCGTTGATCCTGTCGCCGAGCTTGAAGAGCAAACCGTGATTGATGACAGCCTGGGTGAGATCGCCAATCTGCCGGCGGGTGCGCGCACTGGTAATATGCTTCACGATCTATTTGAGAATATGAATTTCACGGATGCCACACAGCACGACGATCGAGTAGCGCAGGTGTTGAAGACCTACGGTAACCTCGGCAGGCGTGGCAGTGTGCAGCTGGTAGACTGGGCACCGGTAGTAAAAGAACTGCTAAACAATACACTTGATACCGTACTCGACACCAATAGTGGATTTTGCCTGCGGGAGTTGCCATCATCTGATCGCCGCAACGAAATGGGTTTTTTCTTTTCTATTGACGGGGTGACTTCAAAAAAGCTTAACGCGGTACTAGGAGAGACAAGTGAGTATAAAAATACGGCCAGTGGTTTATCCTTTAGCAGCCTGACCGGTTTGATGCGAGGTTATATTGATATGGTGGCGCGAAAAGACGGGCGTTATTATATTGTTGATTACAAATCAAACCTGCTGGGCGACTCACGGCGATTTTACAACCGTGAGTCTATGCAAAAAACAATCAGATCACATCGGTATGATTTACAGTACCTGATCTACACCGTTGCTCTGCACCGATATCTGAAAACACGGATTCCGGGCTACCAGTACGAGCGGGATTTTGGCGGTATTTTTTACTTGTTTGTTCGTGGTATGAAGCCGGGCGCAGATGCCGGTGTCTGGCATGATCGCCCTTCAAAAGAAATCATCCAGGCGTTAGATGCCTGTTTTGATTCAAGCGTACAGGTATAGCCCGCATTATTCGTGAGGGGTTAATTATCAACTATGGGCCATTCAGCGGCCGGGTTGATCAAACAGGGGTGCAGAACAGCCGCTTGATCAGGCGGGTGTGCAGCACCGGGTCGATGAGAAGTTCGTCTGGCAGTGAGCAGATACGCTGCTCTTTAAAAAGGTGCCTGAAACAGTGATTGCAAATATTGACATACACTATTCGTTAAGTTTCACCTGTCGCCTTGTGAATAGTGAGGGCTGGTAGTGGACGAATTTTTAAATCAAGCGCAGTTGGCTGGCGAGCTTCGACTGTTTGATTTACAGTTTGAAAAAGCACTATCGCAGATAAATGGCAAGCGTTGTCCTGAGCTAAGCCTGGCTGCGGCACTGGTTAGTAACCGCTTGGCAAGTGGTGATACCTGTGTGGCGCTGGCAGATGTGGAGAGCCTTGGGGTATACACTAATCCGGACTTAAAACCATTTATAGAAACACCACCTTCCGTGGCGGCGTGGCGCGAGGTATTGCTGGCACAAAAAGTGGTTGGTCGGCCCGCTCAACATTCACGCGCTGAATTAAAACCGGATGATCAGCACACTGATGAGAACTCACCCCCCGAAGCACTAAACGACAAAACACCCCTGATACTGGACGCAAAGAATCGCCTTTATCTTGGCCGTTACTGGCACTATGAGCGATCCCTGTTGAGTTCGATTGGCCGATTGCTGGAATTACCGGCGCCGGTTGTTGATCAGAAACTGCTGTCCTCGGGTCTGGAAAAATTGTTTCAGCAAAGCGAGGATATTGACTGGCAGTCTGTTGCCGCAGCGATGGCGGTGTTTAGCAGGCTCTGCGTGATAACCGGCGGGCCGGGTACTGGAAAAACCTATACGGTTGCGGCTATCCTGACGCTACTTGAGCAACAGGCAAAGGCTGGCAAAGTACCGGTTATAGCGTTGGCCGCACCAACTGGAAAAGCAGCAGCACGCCTGACTGAATCAGTGCAGAGCGCGTTTCAAAAGATACACCATACCAACCCGAGCGCCTACCACGACATTGAAGCGGTAACGCTGCATCGTCTGTTGGGGATAAGACCCGGCAAGTTGCAACCAAGGTTTAATCGGGATAATCCGCTGCCCTGTGATCTTTTAATTATCGATGAAGCGTCAATGGTAGACCTGCCGTTAATGACGCGCACATTTGAAGCTTTAGCTGACGACTGTCGTATCGTCTTACTCGGCGACAAGGATCAGCTGGCTTCGGTAGAGTCGGGCATTGTGCTTGGCGATATGTGCGGCGGTTTAAAAGAGGTTCAGTTTAGCGAATCCGTGTGCAAAAGGCTGCAGCAGGTTACCCGTCTGGATGTGTCGGTTTATCCACAGTCAGAAGGCAGGATTGCCAATCATATTGTGCATTTGCAAAAGAGCCACCGGTCAGTTGATTCGGGGGGGATTAATGCAATCGCAAAGGCGGTTAACCGGGGGGATGCAGCGTCGTGTCTGGATCATTTTAAATCAACGGCATTTGACAGTCTGACGCTGTTACCTCATACCGTCGACAACATAGACAGCACACTGCGAAAAACAGTGGTGCCGGTGTATCAGAATATACAAGCTAATGATGATCCGCAAAAAGCGATTGATCAAATGTCCCGCGTTTGTGTGTTGTGTGCGTTAAAAAATGGCCGTAGTGGAGCGGAGGGCATTAACCGTCGGGTAGAGGCGTTGTTAGCAACCGCCGGTGCAATACATCGCAACAATGATCGCAGTGCTAACAGAATCGACAACTACTATCCCGGTAAGCCGGTGATGATCACTGAAAACAACAGTGTGCAGAACCTGTTTAATGGAGATCACGGGCTGGTGCTGGCGGACCCGCAAACTAATGAACTGCGTGTGCATTTTCCAGGGGAGCAGCAAACCCGTGCCTTTGCGCCGGGCCGCTTGCCGGAGCATCAAACCTTTTATGCAATGACCATTCATAAAAGTCAGGGATCAGAATACGATACTGTATTGGTTATTCTGCCGGATACCGACAGCGAGATACTGAGCAGAGAGCTTCTGTATACCGCGATAACACGTGCCAGAAAACAGGTTATTGTTATCGCCAATGAACAACAATTGCGTACGGCGATAGAGACACGGGTAGAGCGGCAGTCCGGTTTGCTTGATGCGCTTTGGCCACAACAACCTGCGAAACCGGCAGTACCTCGTAGAAAGAAGAAACCCCTGCCAGACGGGGTGCCATTGCAAACCACGCTGGACTTCTAATATCTCCGCCCTGCCTGGTTTAATTCCCCGGAGCTGGCGGTGGTTCTGGTGATTGCTGATCCGGGCCTGATTGCTGCGCCCCGGGTGGCCGGGAATTATCCGGGGTTGGCGGGGGTGTTTGTTCTCCGCTCAGATCGGGAGCCGGATCTCCTGTGGGTAGAAACAAGTCACCATCGGTGCTGCCAGAGCTGTCCGGGTCGTCGGCGATAATTACAAATTCACTGATTATGGCTTTGCCGTCTTTGGTGCCGCGGATCACCATGTGATTGGGCGACAGCTTGCGAATAGCGTCTTCCAGCGGTTGGTCGGCAATATCGATCGAAACACGTTCGCTGGTGTCGGCAACGAAATTTACCGGAATTCCGGTTTTGGATTCAATGTCCATCAGCACTTCTTTCAGGCTGGCATCATTCGCCTGGATTGTGATTTTGTTGTCCAGGGCAATCTCGACAAGAAAACCGCCACCCGATGACTGTCCGTGTATAAGGGGGCTGATCAGGCAGAGTGCCAGCACCCCGGTGGCAGCCCTCGATCGTGTTAACGTGCTGCGATAGCGCTTGGTTTCGCTCATTTTTGCGTCCTCGAATTGGCGAATCAGCGATCCCCGGAGGGTGGGTTAGAGGATTATAGTCGGGTACCGTATTTTTTTAACAGCGTCAACGCTGATAATAGCATGTGTGTATCTGCCTTTTTAGACAAGCCAGCCGGGGTACTATCCTGTTATTATGCGCACGGTAACAACTCTGGGAGGAATGCAGAGGCTCATCACCTGGACGTGATTTCTATAGAATTGAATAAAATTGAACCGACAAAAATGGTGGATACTCCATGAAAAACCTCTCATTCGTCTGCTCTGCAATGTCCGGTGTGGCCTTGCTAACAGGGACAGCGTTTTATAGCCAGGTTGTTAATGCAGGTGGTTTTGCACTCATCGAACAAGGTGCATCAGGAATGGGTAACGCCTATGCCGGTGCCTCTGCACTCAGCCGCGACGCATCTACAGTGTGGTTTAACCCCGCTGGCATGCTTGAACTCAAAGATCCTCAGGTGGCGGTTGCGGGTCATGTGCTCGATGTGACCAGTAACTTTACAGACAGAGGCACGACACTAAATCCTCTTTTTGATGCCGCCCCTGTGCCCGGTGTTGGTGAACTCGATGCCGGTGGTGTCACTGTTCTGCCGAACTTGTATTACGTTCGGAGTATTAATAAGGATTTGTCTTTCGGCTTCGGTGTCAGTGTGCCGTTTGGGAGCAGCACTGAATACACGCGTGACTGGGTCGGGCGTTATCAGGCAGTTGAGTCTGCGGTATCGGTTATTGATTTTAATCCGTCCATCGCCTACCGGATTAACGAAAAAGTCAATATAGGCGGTGGTATAAGTGTGCAGGCTTTTAATGCGACACTTGGCAGTGCAGTGGATTCCGGGGCTGTTTGTGCAAGCTTATTCAGCGCGGGTGCTGTGCCATTGGCAGATTGTGTTAACGCTGGTCTTGTTGCCGGTAACGCCGCGGTAGATGGTTACGCTGATATATCCGGCGACTCGGTTGCAGCATCGTTTAATCTTGGGATACTAATTAAACCCAGGCAGGGAACCAGGCTGGGGCTTGCGTATCGCCATGGTGTTGATCACGAGCTCGATGGTGAAGCCAATTTCACTAACAACGAAGTTCTGGCAGGTCTGTTAGCACGCATCCAGTCGCCTTTGTTTGCCAATCAGGGGGTTACAGCACAGGCCAACCTGCCACCCAGCACTATGTTGTCGTTTGCGCATGAGGTAAATGATGAGCTTGAAATCCTGGCCGATGCCACGTTTACCGGTTGGAGCAGCTTGCCGGAGCTACGCATCAAATTTGATAATGATGTAGTTCAGGACGACTCCGTCAATACGCTTGGCTATAAAGACGTGTGGCGCGTATCGGCCGGATTCAACTACAAACAATCAGACGCGTTGACCCTTCGTGCAGGTTTTGCATACGATGAGGATCCGGTTCCATCGGCACAGCGCCGTACCCCCAGACTGCCGGGTAATGAAAGAATATGGCTGGCATTTGGACTGGGTTATGAAATCAATGATCGCATGGGTCTTGATGTCGGTTATGCCCGGGTATCCCTGGACGATACTCCGATTGATAATGAAAGTGAGAGCACGGGCGGCACCCACATACGTGGTGTGTATGAATCAGACATAAACTTGTTTAGCGCTCAATTAACCTACAAATTCAACTAGAACCGGAGTACAGCATGAGTTTATTTAACCGAATTACCTCTGTTTCTGTGGGTTTGGGATTTATCGCAATCAGTGGTTGCTCTGATGGAACCACCTATGATTTTGACAGCAGTCTGGCAGCCTCTGATGAACAGGTCGCCGCTATACAGGCAGCAAAACCACCCACGGCACTTTTTGATCCTGCAGTCGGAGTTCTGCCATTCCCGAACAATTTGCTTTTCGCCGGTAGTGAAGACGGCACGCTTAATATTCCACTGGGTGAAACTGATCCCACGGATCTCACCAGCTTGCAGGTTTCGCTAAATGCCTTAGACGGTTTTTCAACGACCTCACCGATTACTACGCAACTAAGTGGCGTTGTTAACGCAGAGACGGTAATTCTTGGTCAAACGGTCAGAGTGTTTGAAGTACAGACAGCCGACAATGGCGCGGTGATCGGCGTTAATGCAGAGTTGGATCAAAGCAGAGTTGCAGTGTCCCTGGTAGAGAACACCATAGCGATTGTGCCAGTGGTACCACTGGCTGAAAGCACTGACTATATGGTGGTGGTCACTAATGGCATTACCACGGCGGATGGTGCCGCGATTGTGCCAAGCACCAGTTTCATATTGGCGGCAGGTGAGGTTGCATTGAGCGGCCCGGCGGCAGCGTTAGAGCCGGTAAGGCAGCTTACCAATGCAATGATTGCAGCGGCCGCATCACAAGGTGTAGACGGTACCACTGTGGTGCAGGCGTGGTCTTTTAAGACGCAGTCCATCACGCCTGTTATGCAGGCAGTTAAGTTTGCATCCGGCGCCAGCAATATTGCTATCCAGGCAACTGAATCTGACACTAAGGAATTCGATCCCGCATTGCGTGGATTTGCCGATGTCTATGAGGGCTCTCTGGAGCTTCCCTACTATCGAACAGCCCCCGCTAACGCTAATGACCCGGCAGGTATTGCCAGTTTCTGGACGGATGACGCGGGTAACCATTTAACGCGCCTGAATCCGACTCCATTTGCTTCAAGTGTTCAAACGGTGCCGGTGTTGATGAGTGTGCCTAATGCCAGTTCAGGACAGACAGTACCTGCAGGAGGCTGGCCGATATCGATATTTGTTCATGGTATTAACGGTGATCGCACAGCGATGCTTCAGATAGCCGACTCCATGGCGCAGGAAGGCATTGCTGTAATAGCAATCGATCAGCCGATGCATGGCATCACTGACCCCACCAATAGATTGTCGGCATCAATGTCATCACTGTCTGTGACAGAGCGCACTTTTAATATTGACCTGGTGGATAATGTAACCGGCGCAGCCGGCCCCGATGGAGTAGTGGACCCCAGTGGCCGGCATTTCTACTCTCCTGCCTTTCTGTTAGCCACACGCGATAACCTTCGGCAGTCTGTTGCAGATCTGTTTGTGCTTAGCGCCAGTATCGTTAACATTACATCGGTGCCTGTTGACGTGTCGCGTAAAAGTCTCATAGGCCATTCACTCGGTGGCTCTGCCGCAACTCCTTTTCTGGCCTTTGATGATTCAATAGTGGCGGCAACATTGGGCATGCCGGCTGCAGGGCTGGTGCAAACCACGCTAAGCTCAGCGAGGTTCGGGCCACCGATTATCGCAGGGCTTGAGGCTGCCGGTGTAGCTGAGATGACTCCTGAATTCGAGCTCTTTAAAGTAGGTGCGCAGACCGTGGTTGATTCAGCTGATGCGATAAACTTCGGTTCCATGGCGGCACAAAATACGCCGATACACATGATCGAGGTAATAGGCGATACCACCGTTCCCAACACGATAGCGGGTGCACCATTGGCCGGTACAGAAGCGTTGGCAAGAGTGATGGGGCTGGCCTCCGCCAGTGCCGATACTTCAGAGTCGGCAATAGTAAGGTTCACTGAAGGAAATCACAGTTCGTTGTTGCTTACCGGAGACGGCGAGAGTACAGCGGCAATGGATGAAATGCAGGCCCAGACCGCGAAATTCGCCTCGAGTTCGGGTGGATTAATTACCATTGCCAATACCGCGATTGTTCAATAGCGGGCAGTAAGCACAGTGAGTACTTAGCGGGGTGTTAAGAAATGCCCCGTCAGTTATCAAAGAGCCTATAGATTAAAAAGTATTTAATCAATGAGTAGAAAAAGTAATACTGACCAGTCTGCTGGCTGGACACTGCGATTAACAGCGATTGCAGTTACCTTGTTTGTAGTTGCCGGTGTGTTTGCTATTCGATTTGGTTACAACAATAAAGAAATGCAGGCGATTATGTGGGCTGCTACACCTGTCGCTGCTGGTTTAGTCTTCAGTTTGTTGTTGGGCAAAATTAAAAAGCTAAGTAGCTCAAAGAAGCGCTGGGAGA
>CAKZVB010000111.1 GCA_937922015.1 uncultured Granulosicoccaceae bacterium | reverse complement strand
GCAGAAAAATCACCGGGATGGCGGAGACCATTTGCATAGCGCAGATACAGTGAACGGACATGTGATGACATGGTATTTCCTTTTTGAATGTCTCGTTTTTCAAGATGGAGCAGTTATCGGTGAACTGGTTCCGCACGCATTGTAGTCGCCTAAAGTGTATGACAAGCAGACCCGTGGTTGCGTTACTCGCAGATGATCGCATGGATTGAAGGCTCAATTCAGAGAAACTATTTTGACCTGGTTGGTTTGTTTTCGAGGCTGAGCGTGTCTAATTATAATTAGTGCCCATCCAGAAACAAGCGCTACTACGGACCACTCATGCACGCAATCTTTCGCCGACCACATGTAGTTACTTATGGATGACCCATTATTGGCAACGGATGGGCCCACATGTGCCAGGCAAAATCTCACGCACCTGAGTGATCCTCGCTACGCCCTGTTTCTGGATGGGCACTAATTAGTGGTGATCTGTTGTCTGGCGCGAGCTTCAATCTATAAAATAGGCGGACAATACCTTTATTCACCGCAACAATCCTGCAAAGCTTTCTCCAGGCCGCTTGCCACTTCTTCTACGTCATCAAGTGTCAGACACAGTGGTGGCACCATACGCAATATAGATTGATTTGCACCCGACTTCGATAGAATCAGTTTTTGTTCACGACAGCTCTCAAACACGGCCGCAGTGGTTTTCCGATCAGGTGTTTTACTTTCAGAGTCAGTGACAAACTCCATCCCCAGCATCAACCCGCTGCCGCGAACGTCACCCAGTTCTGGAAAACTGCTTTGCAACCCCTGTAGCCGCTTAAGTAACGCAGCACCCACACGCCTGGCGTTTGACTGTAATTGTTCGTCTTGTATTACCTGTAGCACGGCACGAGCGGCAGCACAGCTCATCGGGTTTGCCCCGTAGGTGTGAAATAGAAACTTGTTTCCCATCGGCTCTGCAATGCTCTTTTTAGCGATCACCGCGCCGATTGGAAATCCGTTGCCGAGGCCTTTAGCGACTACGACGATATCCGGCACCATGTTATCTGCCTGAAAGCCCCAGTAGTGCTTGCCGGTACGACCGAAACCGGACTGTACTTCATCGGCGATGTAGAGACCGCCAGCTGCCTGAATCCGTTGCGCCGCACCGGACATATAGCCCGCCGGCATCTCTATGATGCCACCATACCCCTGTACGCTCTCAACAATAATACCGGCGACACTACCGGTGGTAGAAGTGGCTATCACCCGATCAATCTCATCAAGATAAGGATCGGTTCCTGGCCCGAACACACCCCGGTACTGATTGGGCTCTGCAACAAACGCAACGTTGCCAGGCATACCGGGATGCCGCCAGCCCGCGATACCGGTGACAGACTGAGCTGCCGCGGTAGGACCATGATAGCCATTGCGCAGTGCGATTATATCGAGGTTGCCACTATAGGTACGCGCCATCGTCATTGCTAAATCTATGGCCTCTGCACCGGAATTAGTAAAGTGCACAACCCACTCATGTCCAGGCGGCATGGTGGCTGCCAGCTCCTCGGCAAGGTGCGCTGGTGTGGGGTGATAGAACATGGTTGTGCAGTGGGTCAGTTCCTGCGCCTGCTGCATAGCCGCCTGCACCACACGCGGATGCGCATGACCGACCGAGATGCATACATTCATGGCCAGTAAGTCAATAAAACGATTGTCTTCGTTGTCCCACAGGTACTGACCTTCACCCTTGCGGAAGACTATGGGATCTTTAAACGGCACAAACTTACTTTGCGATGCGGCGTAGTATTTATTGCGTCGCTGCGTTGTGCCTTCGAGTGACCAGTCAGTGTCTAGGTAGACGCCTGTAGTGTTGTCAGATATTGTGTTGATAACGATATCCTCTTTAGGATTTTAGTTTTTTGTTGTCCGGATCATAGGGTACACGCTCCAGTATACTCGCGCGCAACGTTTGCCCCAGTAGTTTAATAGTAAGGTTGTTCTGCACAGAGGAATCACGCAGGTAGGCCAGTGCCAGCGCTTTACCAACACGAAACCCAAAAGCGGCAGTGGTCACTATGCCAACAGGTGTGCTGCCGCTAAACACTGTGTGTGAGTAAAACGGGTCTATATCGTCTGATTCAATTTCCAACAGCACCATCGACCATGGCTTGCACTTTGAAGCCATAGCCTGTTTGCCAATAAATTCTCTGCCATGACTATGTACAAACTGTGTCAGACCGCTTTCAACCGGGGTGCGTTCAGTGGTGAGATCAGCGCCCCAGCTGCGATACCCTTTTTCAAGTCTCATTGAATCAGCCGCATACGCACCATAGTAACCCACCTCCATGTTATGGCCGGCAGATTCAAGCTGTAGAAAGAGTGATGCGGCGTGTTCTTTTGCTACATGAAGCTCCCAGCCCAGCTCACCTACATAGGATACACGCAAGGCACGCACTACCACTCCCGATACGTCAATTGATTTCACAGACAGCCACGGAAAGTCACGCAGCGAGTCATCTTTGCACAAACAATTTAGCAACTCTCTTGAACGTGGCCCCATTACGCCAATCACTGCAAGATCATCGGTAACGTTTTTTATCTCAACATCATATCCTGCACTTCTTTCAGTCAGGGTGGACAGATCCATTTCCTCTGCCGCCGAAGCGCTGGTTAGATACGCTTGCTGCGGCCCATACATCGCCACCGTAAATTCACTGCTGACTCCACCAGCCGGTGTTAACACGTGAATAAGTCCGATGCGATTTATCACCGGCGCTTTATTAGCGCCCAGGGATCCGATGAATTCCTGTGTTTGCGGCCCGCTGACTTCGAATTTTGAAAACACACTGAGATCGGCCAACCCGACTGACTGACTTACGCACTTTACCTCTGCAGCGACGGGTTCAAACCAGTTGCTGCGTTTAAACGAAGGCGTAGCCGAGTCTGCAACTTTTTTGGAAAACCAGTTGGGTCGCTCCCAGCCGTGTACCGCGCCCATTACCGCACCACGTTCGAGCATTAGATCGTGCAGCGTCGACAACCTTACGTTGCGCGCTGCCGGTCTTTCTTCATGGGGGTAGTGCACACCGAACTGTAAACCAAAACACTCTACCGCTTTTGCCACACGGTAGTCGCGATCAGCCCAGCGTCCAAAGCGACGACTGTCTACGGCCAGTGCATCCATTGGTGGTGCGCCCTGCGACATCCAGTGCGCCAGAAACCAGCCGGCCCCGCCGCCTTCCATCACCCCCATTGATGATCCGGTTAACAACCACGCGTTATCGACACCATGTGCCGGGCCTATCAGGGGATTTGCATCAGGGGTAAAGGTGATAGGTCCGTTGACAACGGTTTTTATGCCGCTATTTCCCAGTGCCGGTATACGTTCGATAGCGCACTCAATGATATGCTCGACACGATCCAGGTCAGGCGGCAGCAGTTCTGCACCAAACTCCGGCGGGCAACCATCTACCGACCATACCCGGGCATTCTTTTCGTAAGGCCCCAGTATCAGCCCATCCCTTTCCTGTCTGACATACCAGCTCTCTTCCGGGTCACGAATAATAGGTAATTCAGGTTCATTGCGTTGTATGCGTGCGGCAATCTCTGCAACGGTATCTGTCACCAGGTACTGATGCAGCACCGGCACCGACGGTATGTTTATTCCCATCATGCGCCCGACCTCCCAACCCCAGGTACCAGCCGCATTGACCACGTGATCAGAGGTAAATACTTCCTTGTCTGTTTCAACCCGCCAGTGATCTCTGGCTCTGGTAATTGCCTGTACCTGTGATCGTCGATGGATGGTAGCGCCGTGCTGTACGGCTACCTGAGCCATAGCATTAGTGGCGAGGCTTGGGTCAACATGACCATCGTCTGGTTCGTATATACCGCCGATTATGCCATCCAGTTGTGCCAGCGGGTGCAGTTGGGCGATTTGTTCAGGAGTGAGTATTTTTAACGGATAACCGGTAAATTCAGACAAACCGGCGACGTGTGCGAATTCATCCATCCGATCTGCGTTGCGCGTTATACGCATAGCACCTGATCGATGAAAGCCACAGTCCTGACCGGTCTCGAGGGGCAATACATCCCGATATAACCGTACCGATGTGGCGCGTAGTTCCTGAATGGTGGGATTGTGTGCAAAGTGCGTGCAGAGCCCGGCTGCGTGCCATGTTGATCCGTGAGTCAGATCATTTTTTTCAAGTAGTACGGTATTTTTCCAACCGGCTTTTGCAAGATGGTAAAGCAGTGAGACACCCATGACACCGCCGCCAATGATCACAACTCGGACGTCACTCATGCGTGCATTCTCAGGTTGTCCGGATCAAACGGTACACGTTGTAGCGGCACCGCGTTATAACGCCGGCCGGCCACCTCTACCTGAAATTTCCGGCCACTGCTTTGCTGCAGTGTTTCACCGGCCGTTATGTTGATCATCGCAAACGCCAGTGTCAGTCTAGTGCGCACACCTTTGGTCCCCGATGGGGTCAGGCCTGCATATCGGTTATTTTCAAAAACAGGTTCATCATGCAGCATCAGTGCATCACCCTCGATTTGCAGTAACATGAGTCGGCGTGTCATTGCAGTGTGATTCTTTGTGAGATTGTCCGGCTCAGGGTATTTCTGCTTAAGCAACGCCTGTTTGCCAACAAACTCTTTGTGCCAGTCAATGGTAAACGCCAGGCCGGCTTCAAAAGGCGTGACGTCCGGAGCGATATCGTGCCCCCAGTGTCTGTAGCCCTTTTCTATACGGCACGATTCAAGTGCATAATGTCCCATTGGTTGTACACCGCACCTGGTTAATTTATCAAACAGCACTGTTGCATCCGCATTGGCAACACGCAACTCCCAGCCCAGCTCCCCGACAAAGCTCAATCGCGTGGCGCGACATGAAACTGTTGCTATTTGCAGGTTAGTTGCGGTAGAAAAATCAACCTCTTGCCAGTTGCTACAGATTGACTGAAGAATACGACGGCTGTCTGCTCCCATCAAACCGATGACACAGTAATCTTCGGTGTGATCATCAATTTGTACGTTGCCGGAAAGACTGCGCCTGAACATCGCTATGTCACGATGACGCGTGGCAGCACCGGATACTATGTCGAATTCTGATTTCCCTACTCGTGTAACCGTCAAATCTATTTCGATCCCGCCACGGGCGTTGAGCATCTGGGTATAGACAACGCGATCAATCGGTACATCAAGCTGAGCGGTGACCAGCCGATTCAATTCAGCCAGGGCATCGGTACCGGAGACTTTCAGTTTAGTGAATGGTGTCAGATCAAGCATGACCGCGCCGTTGTGCATGTAAGCCGCTTCACGTTCTGCTATCGCCTGCCAGTGCTGAGACGATACACTGTAGGGAAGCTCACGCTCGTTTTCGTTCGTCGCGTACCACAAGCCACGTTCCCATCCTGCTGTCGACCCAAACACTGCTCCTGCACTATGCCATCGATCATGCAATACGCTGGTACGCATATCACGACCTGCTTTAGCTTGTTTATAGGGCCAGTGCATGGCAAAAAGATCAGCCACTGATTCCTGCATACGCGCTTGCATATGTGCAGGTGTTGCGGTGGCAGGATCAACACGGGCGATGTCGACTTCCCAGACGTTGCCGGTCGGATGGCCGTTAATAATCCACTGACTCAACAGCCTGCCGATACCGGCCGAAGACATAACCCCCACCGAATTCATACCGGCGGCGACAAATAGTCCGTCCACCTCATTGGTTTCACCGACCAGCGGACGGCTGTCATTTGTGAAGCTTTCAGGCCCATTCATAAAGTGCCTGATGCTGGTATCGTGAAGGCACGGCAACAGATCAAGGGCCGCGTTCATAAAAGGTTCAAACTGTTGCCAGTCTTCTGCTAATTGCAGAAATGCCCGATCACCTTCAACTCCATAGGCATTCCAGCACTTGGCGTTGGGTTCAAACCCGCCTATCACAAGCTTGCCGGTATCCCCTTTGATGTAGATCCCTGTATCAAGATCACGAACCACCGGGAACGGATCGGGTAAATCATCAATGCTGTCTGTGACAACATACATGTGTTCAACCGCTTGCAACGGCAATGCTGCACCTGCTGTCAACGCCAGCGCTCCAGACCAGGCCCCGGCACATAACACCACGGTATCTGCATAAAGCCGTGTACCATCTGCCAGCTGCACACCGGAAATACGCCTGCCATCGACCAGCAGCTTTTTAACCGTTGTGTTCTCTCGAATATCAACGCCGTTGTTACGCGCGGCGCTTGCGTAGGCCATACACAAGTCAACCGGGTTAACGTTGCCATCTTGCGGTACTTCAAGCGCACCTGCGTGCGCTGATAAGTCCAGCTGCGGTACCTGTACGTTAGCCACATCGATCATTTGAGGGGTTAAACCAAGGGTTTGACCAAGGCTGGCTATCCGGTGCAATTCGTCCAGTCGTTCCGGCCTTCGTGCCAGCCAGTAACCGCCAGTGCGTTTATAACCGGTACTCATTCCGCTTTCGTTTTCCAGCTGTGGAAACAAAGTCAGTGCGTATGACGCCAGCTGTGTCATATTTGGCGTTGCACGCAGCGGACCGACGATACCGGCGGCGTGCCAGCTGGTACCAGAGGTCAGCTGATTGCGTTCAAGCAGTAGCACTTCGTTGCTGGTATCGGAGTCTGATCGTGACAGATGATAAGCAACGCTTAGCCCGATCACACCTCCACCGATGATCAACACCTTACTCATGGCAGCATCACAGAGCAGTCACCCGATTGACGAAGCAGACCGCAGCGATTAGGCTTTGTTGCATGCAAATCTACGCGCTTTGGTGTCACCCCCGCTCTGTCTCTACAGCGTTTGAGCGCATCATGCGTGAACGAGGCGATCTGGATGTACTGCACGAACCATTCATGTACGACTACTACCTGAGGCAGTCGCACCGTCGCTTCGCGAATTTTGAACCCGAACCTGACCACCCGCAACACTACGATGCAATAAAGGCCATGATTGTTGATCGCGCGCGATCGCAGCCGGTGTTTTTTAAGGACATGGCCTACTACATTGTCAGGCAATTGCCGAAAGACCCTGAATTTATTGCCCGTATGGTGCATTGCTTTCTAATTCGCCCCCCTGAACAAAGTATTGTGTCCTACCATCGCCGCGACCCCCAGTTTAGTCAAGAAGAGACAGGGTTAGAAGCGCAATGGATACTTTACAACGCTTTAGTCGCCGCCGGACAAACACCCATTGTTATTCGAGCAAGCGATTTATGTGAAGATCCCCGACTGACCATGACGCGTTATTGGCAAAAAGCCGGTCTCTCAGAAAAAAAAGACGCTCTGAACTGGGAACAGGGCGTACCGACTGACTGGCAAAGCGTGCAGCAGTGGCATTCTGAAGTCATTAACAGTAACAGCATTCGCCGCCCGGAAAAGGACCGTGATCACCTTGCAGAGCTTGCTGCATTAGGCGAGCCCTATACTGACTTTCTCACCCACCACCAGCCCTTTTATAACGCCCTGAACAACATTGCTCTGGAACAAAAAGCTCACGATCAGTAGTAATTCTTATCCGGCTGCTGCGCCTTTGTTTCGGCAATATAATCTTGTACGGCACGGTCAATCTGTGGATCCAGCCCGGGATCGGTATAGCGTTCCAGATGTGATTTCCATAAACCATTTGCTCTGTCTGCCGCATCGTTTTCACCATTGGCTTTCCACTGCTCGTAGGAGTTGTCGTCCGTTGCCAGAGGCCTGAAAAGCGCATCTCTGTAATTTAGCTGTGTATGTTCCGAACCCAGAAAGTGCTGACCCGGACCGGTCAATGCAATTGTTTCCATTGCCTGTGCATTTTCAGAAAGATCGACACCTTCAAAGAACCGCGCAACCTTGCCGCACAGGTCATGGTCAATAATGGTTTTCTCAAACGAAGTGACCAGCCCGCCTTCGAGCCAGCCGGTTGCATGATTGATCAGGTTGGCACCGGCAAACATAGACATCATCAGACCCCAGGTTGCCTCTTGCTGCGATTGTGCATCAGGCAACTTTGAAGATGACAAGGTACCCACGGTATGCATCGGTACATCTAACCTTCGCGCCAGCTGACCTGCGGCCAGCACCAGCAGCCCTGCTTCGGGCGTGCCGAAGGTTGGCGCACCAGACTGCATTGACATGGTCGATGCAAAAGACCCCATCAGACATGGGCCGCCCGGGTTGATTAACTGTACGAGTGTCATGCATGCCATAGTTTCTGCAAGTACCTGCGCCAGCGTACCGGCAACGGTGCACGGACTCATGGCACCAGTGAGTACCCAGGGTGTACAGGCCACCGGCTGACCTGCACGCGCATAGGTCTTTAACGCACCAGACATATTCGAATCCATGACCAATGGCGCGTTGGTGTTGGATACACAGTATAAAACAGCGTTGTCGGCAACGAACTGCTCACCGAAAACAATACGCGCTATGTCGATGGCATGGCCGGCACGTTCAGCCCCCATAAACGCACCCATAAACGCTCTGTCTGAGTAGCGCAGATGGGCATACAGCATATCGAGATGTCTTTTATTGGCCGGTAGATCAACGGGCTCACAAACCACCCCGCCGGAATGGTGCAGCCAGGGCAGTGACTGGTGCAGCTTGACCAGAGTTATAAAATCTTCATAACTCGCATAACGTCGACCTTTATCAAGATCGTGTACAAATGGAGGCCCCCAGGACGGACATAACACAGTAGCATCGCCACCAAGTTTCACTGAATTAGCTGAATTGCGCGCGTGCTGAATAAACGATGCCGGGGCTTTTTCCCGAATAAGCTTTCTGCAAAAACCGGCTTCGAACCGAACCCGGGTGCCTTCTACTTCACAGCCCGCTGCACGAAAGATAGCCAGAATTTCTTCGTCGTCGTGAAACTCCATGCCGGTTTCAGCAAGAATGGCATCAGCGTTTTCTTCGATGAGGCACAGCCCTTCTTCACCCAATACGTTAAATGTGTTGAGCGCGCGCGAAATGTAGGGGGCACGAGGTAACTCTGCCGGTTTGGTTTTCTTTCTATTTCTGCGGGTCCTGGCCAATGAGTGTCTTTATGATCATGATTCGTGTCCTTAGTCTAACGCAATTTCGAACGAATTGTTGACCATACATTAAGCAGCTGCCTCTACTTTGAAACCTCCGCTAATAACCGAACCAAACCCTGGATTTTGTCTACACAGAAATCTATCTCTCCTGCCGGGTCAACTTCAATTCTCACCCCGCTTTAGCTATGATGCAGGTAGACGATTGTTGCGATGCACAAAAATTCCAACCTTATTTCACGCACACTATGGGAATTTGAAGTCATGAAGAAAATGTCAACGGTAGTTGCGCTGAGTACTTTATTGCCGCTTACGCTGGTGTTGTACGGATGCGGTGGAGGTGGCGGCAGTATTACGGATGGCGGCAACAACCGGCTCTCTGAAACAAACCCGCGAATTAAATCTGTCAGTGTTGACTATTCGCAGGATGGATCTGTCGATTTAGTTCAAACTTATTTCTATGACAATAGCGGCCGTATTTCGCGCATTGAATCTCAGGATATCGCGAACCCCGGGGCCGGCGTAACTACTAAGCAATACGAATATACAGACAACAAACTAACCCGTGTATCTGACGGCAACAATGAAACTACCTATACGTACGAAAACGGTCTGCTGACGGCCATCTCAGACTCAGACGGTGCTCAACGAACACTGCGCTACGATAACAGTGGAAGCCTGTTAGAACACACTGAAAATAGTGGCGCTGATTGTGATCGTGATCCCGGGGCACAGCCGGCGGATAACGCAACAACACATGTATTTAGTTATACAGGCAACAGGGTTGTTTCTATAAACGCAGCTGACGGAACCATCTCAGCGGCTCTTACCTATAACGATAAAAACCAGATAAAAACAATTACCACTACAGAGGACTGCGGTAATTACGGCGAAAGAGACGAAGTTATCCTTTCTTATGACAGCCGGGGTTTAGCCTCTACAGTTGATTATTTATACTATACCTTGCCGGATAACACCCTCATGTCGCACGACAGATCTATCGTTACAAGGGATGATCAAGGGAGGGTTGTGAGTGTCGTCGAACGTGATCAATTAACCGATACAGTGCTGCAAACCAGAAACCGAACTTACGGGAACGATGGTTTACCAACGACTGATACTGTGATATTCACCAATCAGACAAGTACCTTTTTTGTGTATCGGGACACTACAGTTACCTACGCCTATGAAGATGCAAGCTGTGTAATTTCCTACACCGCTGATCCTACCCGTTTGGTGATTCTAGACTCTATTCTGCCATGGTCAAACTATGCAGAAGTGCCCGCCCTGT
>CAKZVB010000110.1 GCA_937922015.1 uncultured Granulosicoccaceae bacterium | reverse complement strand
GCGCAAAGCGGTGTTCAGTGAGCTGATCAGTCGCGGTGAATTGCCAGACGGGGTTGGAATAGATGACGGCGTTGCGGTTCATTACCGCAATGGTGAAATAAGCAAAGTTGTATCGGCTCGCGCACAGGCAGCCGCATGGAGAGTAAAAAAGAAGGGCTCTGCTGTAGCGGTTAATCCGCTGGCAGTGGAGTCAATCGGCAATGCAAGCTATAGCAGCGGTTAAGTGCGTGTATTTTTTATATAGGAGGAAGGTCATGAAATTGTTTAAAAAGGCATTGGGCGGATTACTGTTGCTACCTGCACTTGTGTTGGCTGACGGCTATCCTGAAAAAAATATTGTCTACCAGATTACGTTTAATCCGGGGGGTGGCTCGGATATCCGTGCACGGCAACAACAGCCGATGCTCGAGGAAGACCTCGGTGTCAAGGTTCCCATCCAGTATAAACCCGGTGGTGGCGGATCACTGGGCTGGGCTGAACTGGTTAAGAAAAAACCCGATGGCTACTTTATGTCCGGTATTAACATACCGCATATTATTTTGCAGCCTCTGGCACGTGATAACGCCGGCTATGAAACCGATCAGATTGAACCGGTGATACTGTTTCAGCAGATACCGTTTGGTATCACGGTGATGAAAGACTCACCTTTTCAAACCCTCGATGATCTGTTGGCCTATGCAAAGGAAAATCCGGGTGCGGTCACCATTGGTGGTTCAGGTACCTGGGATGCCACTCATATTGCACACCTGCAGTTTGAAAAAATGGCTGGCGTTAAGTTCACCTATGTCCCTCACAAAGGCGGTAAGCCAAAACAGACATCCCTGTTAGGCGGTCACACAATGGCGAGTTGGTTTGGTGTCAGTGAATGGCTGCCGTATGGCGACAAAGTGCGCAACCTTGCTGTGGCGACTGAAGCGCCTGTTGAAACCAATCCCGACCTGCCAACCTTCAAGTCACTGGGTTACGACTTATACTCATCGGTCTATCACGGGGTTGGTGTACCCGCCGGTACACCGGCAGAGGTTGTTGAGAAGCTTCAGGGTTCGTTTATGAAAATCGCCAACGATCCCGAAGTCCGTGCACGCAAGCTTAAAGACGGTATCCTGCCTATCGCCATGAGTGGTGAAGATGCTAAAGCACTAATCGCCAACCGTAAGGATATCTGGGCACCTATTGTCAAGGAGTTTGCACAATAGCTGGATTTACAGTCAATGATTGACAACCTTCTGGCGGGCGCCACCCATTTGGTGGTGCCTGCCAACATCGTGTTTTTGATACTCGGTACCGCACTGGGTATTTTTTTCGGTGCAATACCCGGTTTGACTGCAACTATGGGTCTGGCGTTACTGGTACCGTTTACTTTTTCAATGGAGCCTGCAACAGGCTTGTTAATGCTTGCGGGTATTTATGTCGGGGCAATGTATGGAGATTCTATTCCTGCAATTTTAATTAATACACCGGGCACACCAGCTGCCATCGCCACGACCTTTGACGGGTATCCGCTGGCACAAAAAGGCAAGGCGCAACACGCTCTGGTGGCAGCAGCATTTGCATCATGCTTCGGTGGGGTTGTCGCTCTGCTGGTACTTGCCAGTTCTGCTGAACCACTGGCCGAGTTGTCCCTGAAGTTCGGCCCGGCCGAGTATTTCTGGCTGGGGATATTCGGTTTAACGATTATATCGGTGTTATCCAGTGGCAACCTGCTGCAGGGATTGCTAACTGCCAGTATTGGATTACTACTATCGTCAGTCGGTATGGCGACATTGTCCGGAGAAGTCAGACTCACCTTTGGTTTCTCTGCACTTCAGGGGGGCATCGGACTGGCCGGTGCTCTGATCGGTTTTTTCTGTCTGCCGGAAATTCTTTCCAGTGTTATCGGCAAACGCGGCGAGACTTTCGGTGGCAAACAAATACAGCCGTCGCTCGCAGTTATTGCAGAGACAACGCTTGATCTGATTAAACGTCCGATACTGATGTTGCGATCATCACTGATAGGACTAATTGTAGGTATCGCACCAGGTGCGGGCGGCAATATTGCGAGTATGGTTTCGTACAGTGAAGCCAGGCGCTGGGAAAAAAACAGTGATGAATTCGGAACCGGGACAACGCGTGGTGTCGCAGCATCTGAGGCGGCCAACAGTGCGATGGCTCCCGGTTCACTGATTCCGTTACTGACGCTTGGCATTCCCGGTTCACCTCCGGCTGCGGTTATACTAGGTGCGTTGATGCTGCACGGCATGCAGCCCGGTAATGATCTTTTTGCCGTCTATTCAGATGTTACCTATGCCTTTATTGTAGGACTCGCCATCGCATCGCTGGCGGTATTGGTGCTTGGAATTGGCGGATCATTTATCTATGCCAGAATTATCAATATTCCGTCGAGAGTGCTTGCTCCTCTGATACTCATCATGACGGTAGTTGGCTCTTATGCCATACGAAACAACCTGCTGGATGTTTGGGTCATGCTGGCGTTCGGCATGGCCGGACTGGCGCTCAATCGATTAAGGTACCAACCTGCACCGCTGGTGCTTGGCATAATCCTCGGACCGTACATCGAAGACGGACTGGTTCAGTCAATGATGATTGGCGGCGCATCCGGTAGTGTGCTCGCTTACATGACGCTTCGCCCCATCTGTATCTTTCTCATTGTGTTATGTCTTGTATCCGCCTGCTGGCCGTTGTTGTCTTCGATGAAAAACCGTTCCGCTGTGGAGCCGGCATTGCCATCCAGTGGACCATTAAACAGCGATCTAATCATGGGCTGTGTTGCTCTGATAATCGCTTGTGTGGTCTGGTATCAGTCACTGGGTCTGAGCCATCACGGAAATGTGTTTATCCGCTTTTCATCGGCTGTTTTACTGTTACTTGGCCTGGCTGCAATGCTTAAAGGGTTTGTTAAACCCGATAGAAATCACTTTTTTCAATCCGTAGCGGAGCGCCAACGAATAATCATAGCGTTGTGTATTCTGGTGGCTTATATTGCTCTGGTCCCTGTTGCCGGATTTGCGATTGCGAGTTTTGTGTTTTATGTACTTATGGCTCTAACACTAAACAACCGACCTTACAGCGCTGGTGCCGTTGTCTCTATTGCCATACAGGCGCTGAGTGTTACCACAATATTGTTTTTGCTATTCAGCAAACTGCTGCAGGTGCCTTTACCACCGGGGCTCTGGCTGAACTAGCAGGCAGATAACGCGGCTTTATTTGCCGCGTTATAAAAGGCTACCCGGCCAATGCCAGAGAGATCACATCGTTAACGGTATCTACCGGGATTATCTCAACAGATTCCCGTACCTCTGCCGGCAGATCGGGAATATCTTTTTCATTGCCGCGCGGGATCAACACTGTGTCTATTCCTGCCGCCAATGCTGCCAAGGTTTTTTCCGATAGTCCGCCGATCGGCAGTACGTCTCCGCGCAGGTTGACTTCACCGGTCATTGCTATATTCGCATGTACTTTACGATTGCTGTTTAGCGACGCCAGTGCGACAAACATCGCGACACCTGCAGACGGGCCGTCTTTTGGTATGGCACCCGTCGGTACATGCAGATGTGTATCGGTAATTGCAAAGTCGGTGTCTACATTCAGTTCACCTGCTCTGCTCTTAACCAGACTTTCGGCTGCCTGCGCGGACTCCTGCATCACTGAACCGAGTTGCCCGGTGAGACGCAGTGTGCCGTTGCCCTGGTATTGTAGCGCTTCGATAGGAAGTACTTCGCCTCCCACGGGGGTATACGCAAGTCCATTGACCAGACCCACCTGTGGTTCGGTATGAACTGTGTTCTGTGCACTACCAGCACCCAACGCGCTTTCTACAGTTTGTTTGTCGATATGTATGGCGGTACTGTTCCCACGGGCGATACCTGCCGCACCGTATCTGATTACCGCAGCAATTTTCTGTTCCAGTAATCGCACCCCGGCTTCCCTGGTGTACTGGTTGATGATCATCTCGATGGCACTGTCGTCCCAGGTAATCTGCTCAGGTGTCAGTCCGTTTGTTGTTCGCTGCCGTGAGATCAGATACCGCGATGCAATTTCACGTTTCTCGGTTGGCGTGTAGCCAGGCAGGTTTATAACTTCCATCCGATCACGCAGTGGTGCCGGTATGGTATCGAGCACGTTTGCTGTTGTAACAAAAACCACCTGCGATAAGTCAAACGGAAGATTCAAATAATGATCGACAAATGCCTGATTCTGCGCCGGATCAAGTACCTCCAGCAGTGCACTCGACGGGTCGCCTCGCAAATCAGATCCCATCTTGTCGATTTCATCGAGCATCAGTACAGGATCACGGGTACCAGCTCTTTTAATTTCAGTCATGATGCGTCCCATCATGGACCCAATATAGGTACGCCTGTGCCCGCGAATTTCAGCTTCATCACGCACACCGCCTAACGCCACCCGCACAAACTCACGCCCCAGTGCATTAGCAATAGACTGCCCCAGGCTTGTTTTACCCACACCGGGAGGACCGACAAGACATAGGATAGGTCCGCGCCCCTGCGGGTTGAGTTTGCGTACCGCAAGATATTCGAGTATCCGGCGTTTAACTTTCTCAAGACCATAGTGATCACTGTTGAGCACTTCTTCAGCAGCAACCAGATCAATCTGCCCGTCACTGCGTTTTGACCACGGCAGGGAGGCGACTGTTTCAAGATAATCTACGGTGTTTGCGTAATCAGGACTCGCTGCGGGTAGTCTTTGCAAGCGTTCCAGCTCACGTTCAACTGACTCGAAGGTGTTTTCGGGAATACGCGCCTCTTCCAGCTTTGTGCGCAACTCTTCGATAGATTGTTCTGTCCCTTCGCTTTCCCCCAGCTCTTTTTGTATCGCTCGCAGTTGCTCACGCAGGTAAACCTTGCGTTGCGCATCAGTGAGCTCATGCTGCACATTCTCACGCAGCTTTTCCTGTAACGATACGATTCGCAGTTGTTCATCCAGCGCCAGCTGAAGTCGATCAACACGCTTGACAATATTCAGCTCGTTAAGCAGTGCGATTCTAAGTTCTCTGGGTAAATTAAGATTGGCGGCAAGAAAATCCGTTAGCGCGCCCGGCTCCTGAATCTGATCCAGCACAGTGCCGATTTGATCGGGTACCTCAGGTGCAGCTGCAATCAGTGATCTTGCCGCATCACGAAGATTGCGTTGTGCAGCCTGCCAGTATTCATCTTCACCGGGTGCTGAAGACTCAACCACCTTTGCCGCAGTGCCACTGAAGACCGGCGCCTGACCTCGCACTTCATTCAGGCGGTTACGCACTAACCCTTCAACGATCACCATAAGACCATCGTCAATTCGGTTAAAGCGCACCACTCTGGCACGAGTCACCAGACTGTGTTCAGAAGTGCCTGTGTTTTTGTCTACCGACGCAATCAGTACTTCTCTTGATTCCGGCAGCGTTGTCTTTAGCGCATCGATTTCCTGTTGATTGTCGAGCGGTATGCCGACGGTCATGCCGGGGAAGACAACACCTTCATGTACCGAAAGCAACGGCAGAACCTCACTACCCGTTGCATTGAACGGTCGTCGGTTGCCGTCAGCTGATGAGCCGGTGTCTTTATCAAAACGATATGCAGTATGTATGTTCATGGCCATAACATCGTGACACTCACCATTGATTCAAGAGACTTTATATTGTGTTTTTTATCCCCATTGGG
>CAKZVB010000109.1 GCA_937922015.1 uncultured Granulosicoccaceae bacterium | reverse complement strand
TGTTGGTGTGCTGGTGCCAGTACCAGAGGGTGATACGAGTGTTGGTTTAGCGGGAATAGAGACCGAGGTGGCATCGTATAGATAGGCGCCGCCTTTAAAACTGTTTTTGCCCGGTGCACCGACAACGGCCAGATCACCACTAACCGCTACTGTGCCGAAATTATGGGCCGTACCGGAATCGCTGGCAACCAGCTGCTTTGTTTCGCTCCAGTTTCCATTTGAATCTTTTTCAAAAATAAATGCAGACCCCTCTGCCTGCAACCCGGTAGGCTCATCGTGAGGTGCACCTACAATTATTCTATCGCCATCAACGTGCAGCTTTCGACCAAAAAGGTCGTTATCTGAAATACTGCTGCCAAAGAGCTTGGTAGTTTGCAGCCAGTTTCCTGAGCTATCCCTCTCAAATACGTGTACAGCACCAGCGCTGCTACCGTACGTATTGTCAAAAGGCGCTCCCACAGCCAAGTAGTCACCATCGATAGATACCTGGCCCCCGAAGCCGGTGTTCTGCGATCCAACCAACAGCGCAATCTCAGTCCATCCACCCAAAAATTGAGTTGGATCGTACTCATAAACATAGACCTTACCGTCTGCCCCGACAGCAGCAAGCTGACCATCCCTACTGACCGAGACTGACTGACCAAAGTCATCAAATAACACACTGCCATCGCTGGGTAACAGCGTTTTTGAGGTCCACGTAATATTACCTTGAAGATCTGTAAAAAGTGGGAAGTAGGCAAACGTCGAACCAGAACCGAAACCAGGGGGCGATCCTACTAAAATTCTATTACCACTGTCATTTATCGCTACTGATTCGCCATAATTCTGATTGGCTGTACCACCGGTTAGTTTGCTCAACTGCACTCCGTTCTTGCCGAACACATAAGCGGCGTTCGCCCCACGGGCACTAATAACGCCCCTTGATGTACCCAGGGCGACGGACAAGCCAAACAGGTTAAAAGGAACGCCATCGTCCGCCTGGACTTTTGTCTCGACACCACTATTCAAGTCATAGAAGTATGCGGACCCGGGTGCAATAGTCGAAGAACTATTCGGCGCACCTACCAACGCTGTTTGTCCGTTTATTGATACAGACGTTCCGAACAGACCGCCGTTTACAACGGTGGCCGGTGATAGCTGGAGACTCTCTGTCTCTGCACCTATCGCAGCAGAGCTCAGCACTAACGCCAAACTCAATGTTTTCAATAATATTTTACCCGACATATTTTCTTGTCCTCTATCACTTCATTGACTGGATACGTTACGGATTACTGCTTGTAACAGAATAAATCAACGATCGAAAATTAGAATGACATGTTTACGTCATTTTGGAGTTTACAATTCAAATTGCAGTGTTATCCTGTTACCAGGAGGCAGTTCAACTCTTTGATTGAGGAAATTCTACGCAAATGGTAGTACTGATAGTCGAAGACAATCCGGAGATGGCCAGACACCTTGAGCTCTGTTTGTCCGGCATCGAAAATGTCAGAAATATCTTAATAGCAAACAATAAATCCGCGGGTATCTCGCTTTTGGAAGCGCAGAAACCAGAGCTGCTGATCTGCGATCTTTGCCTTCCGGATGGCAGTGGCATTGAAGTCATCGCCAGATCGGCAATGTTAAACATACCGTCACTGGTGGTCAGCGTACTCTTTGATGAGACCACGGTATTGCGGGCAATAGAATCTGGTGCTAACGGCTATCTGCTAAAGGAAACCGAACCAGAGCAGGTTCAATCTGCTGTCATGGAAGTTCTGTCTGGCGGAGCTCCTATCACCCCTTCAATTGCCAGCCATCTGCTGAAAAGGGTGAGAGAAGACAAAAACTCCGGGACAATATCAAATCAAAATGAAATTGATCTGTCCAAAAGAGAACACGAAGTACTGCAACTCGCGGCACGCGGCTTTAAGATCTCAGAGATCGCCTCATGTTTAAATATCTCACAACACACAGTTAGCAATCACAATCGCGCCGTCTATAGAAAACTAAGAGTCAACTCAAAATCCCAGGCGATTTATAAAGCATTCAAATGCGGCTTAATCTCAGATTAGTTCTTTACCTCACCATATCTTTCACATTCCTTTCCGGCTGCAATCCCGAAGGGACGACTGTTGTTGACTCTCTCATTGAAGAGACAAATATCGTCACTGGAACAAGCGAAAATAAGACAATAACACTTCCTTTTCACACAGTAGTAAAGCGAGATAGCGACCAGATTATCTCACTAATTTTCCCTGCCCATATGCTGAACGGGCTACATACACCAACCCTTCTGACTTCCAGAGCCGGGTCCAATATCCAGGTATTTGTGGATGACGAATGGGTATACGGACAGTCATTTCTAACACGCCGGATGGCTCATACCTGGAACACCCCTCAGCTAGTCTCGTTTAGTAAAAATCAGATAAATTCAGCACAGTTTATACGAATAAAGCTCTTTGCGTTTGCAGGTGACCACACCCTCCTTGATCCAATATATCTCGGAGAACATGAGACCCTTGCCAAACTGTTTTATCGATTCGGTTTTTTTCAAAACGATCTTACGCTGGCTATTTCTGTTGCAACACTGGTGTTGCTTTTTATCTCCTTGCTTCTATGGTTCGCAAGTGGCGGAGACAGAAACTATTTAATGGCAATAGGCAGCTCCGCTATGCTGATTATTGCGTGCCTAAATTATTTCGTCATTAATAGCTATCTTTCTCATTCTTTAATTCAAACACTCACACACTCGGCATTGGATTGGTTTGGAGTTTTTATCGCACTATGGATCATGCATATCAAGCAGTTCACAAAAAAATATAATTCAGTGTTATATTTTTGGGGCTTTTTTTGTTCATTCATTAATCTGGTGTTACCACCTAACTGGATAGTTCCGTTTGTAGAGTGGCTACATTTCATAACTATCGGTGGTGTTTTACTGGCGCTACTGGCTCCTGCCAATAAAAATTCCAATCGTTCAGAAGTCGCAACAACAATGGTAACCGGAGTTATTGGCTGTTGCCTCAGTCTGTTAGATCTATTGATTCAATTTAGAATTATCCAGGCACCGGGGCTACCTCGGATTGTACCGATTTTGTTTTTTTGCATATTCATTTCAAACAACGTTATCTTGCTCAACCGTTTTACCAGAACCTACAAAATCGCCAGACGCTCACAAAAAGAACTTGAATCTATAGTAACTGCCAGAGAATCTGAAATTGACAGACAATACGCCCGGACCGCAAATCTGGAGGCACTCAGAGTAAGAACCGAAGAACGCGCAAGAATTATGCGGGACATTCATGACGGTATGGGCGGGCATTTAGTTTCTGCCCTGGCTGTCGCTGAGCACGACCCGCAACTTAATAATCAGTCACAATCTGAAATCAAGAAAACGTTAAAGGCAGCATTAGGCGAGATGCGATTTTTACTGAGCAACAGCGTGGAAGACACCAGCGACTTTGGAGAAGCACTTGGTTCACTACGCACCACACTAGAGCCACTACTGCAACAAGCAAATATAGAGCTTAAATGGGAAGTGGATCCTTTCGGCGCTATGCCTATACTGACGATCTCAGAACGTATGCACGTCATAAGAGTTGTACAAGAGTGTATAACCAATATTCTCAAGCACACACATGCGACAAAGGTAACATTATCTACTTGCCGGGTTGACGAAAACTATTTGGTACAAATCAAAGACAATGGTTCTGGTCAGATAGCACCAGGTTCAGGTCACGGCATCGAGAACATGAAATTTCGCGCAAATGAACTTGGCGGATATTTCGACATATCTAAAGCACAAAACGAAACCAGAGCAACTCTAACGTTCCCGTTTGAACGCTTATAGCTTATAGCCGACACTAAGGCCCAAACTCACACCGTTGTTATCAGAAAATTCTGCACTTGGCGAGCCCTGCAATTGCGGATCTGCATCGCCGAATTCTGTATAGCTATATCCAAATGTGACCTTGGCGTTGTCATAACTATACGTAGCAAACAATCCCAGCCTGTTATGGCCATTAACAGGTCCAAACGGAGTCGGTCCGCTATTCGCACCCTCTTCCCGCTGTAAATGAGCTCCTGCCACCCACTCCTGGCTGAGGGATTTGGCAACGCCTAATGTGTAAGAGATGGAATCTTTCTCGAATCTCAGGAGCCCCTGACCCGATACCGCTGTTAGCGCCGATGGGGCGATTTCAAACTCAGACCAGTCTTGCCAATATACCGAGGCAAAGACGAGCACATCTTTCGAGATTCCGGTACTGATATCAACGGTGACTGACTGAGGAAGCGTGACAGGGAGATCACTGACCCCTTGTGAAATGCTCTCCATCAGATCACTGACGTGCTCAATATCAGACCTGTAGGTAATCGCGCTATGAAATTTAATCGATGGAATTGCATACGAAGCGCCAAGCAGGTACCCGACTTCGGTTGACTTTTCAAGACTAGCTGAATAGCCTGACAATTCGCTAAAAGCTAATCCGCCCAGAGACGCACTGCCTTCAAACGTGGACAAGCTGAGACCACCGATCAGACCAAACCTGTTTGCAAATTTGTATTGGACTACTGATGTAAGACTATCGACAGAGGCTGTTGCAGACGTGCCTCCAAGCACCGGCGACAAAGCTCTGTAGGAAGTTGAGACACCGTACGGTTGGTCATAAATCAGCGCTAATGCTAAACGCTCATTCAAATCCCACTTGAATCCGAACTCAAGCAAATCAAAATTTCGATAGACATTTCCGGTCGCCTGGCCCGCGACATCCCTGCCGGACACCTCGGGCAAAAAGGATGTCAGCGACAAATGAACATAGTTGCCTTGCTCGAATAACGGGCTTATCGATTGATTTTTCCTCTCAATGCCACCAGCAACACATACTGATACATTTGCAAATAGACACATCAATAATACCGTGCTTTTCGGATTCACCGACTATTTCCCCATTTTGCAGCTATCGAATGTCAACAGCCAGTTATCACACAATCTTATAATAAATACCTTAACTTGCCCGCTTTCCCGTCAAAGTATCTCGCATCGCCAGATTCTCACACAAGGCCGCTTACCCTTCCAGTGCAACACGTGGAATAGAACCGCATGGTGTCGAATGCAGCTATGCGGCATTAAAAAAATACAGAACCAGCGCCCTCACAGACTTGGCCTGAATACTCGCTTTCCAGCGAATTCAACCACGACCGAAATCAAACTGTTCAAAAACTACAATGGCTGACTTCAGCACATGTGATCCAGTTCATCTTTTTTTGCCGACCACATCACACTCTCCAGTATTGGTGGAGTGATAAATGCGTATTTTTTTTATTAGTTCGCACTGAATGATAAGACAATTCGTTATTTTGCTGCCAAACCATAACCGGCTACCCCGGTTCGACCTAAACAACGATTACGTTTCAGCCACCGTCTGGTGAAAATAACGCTGCTATGGCAACGTGGCTTAGTTTCACATCTCCACGCCGCAAATACAGTCAAAAAGGGTTATAAATGCATTTAACAAAAAATTATTGTTTTCCTGGATACAAATCCGCTGGCGTGCTGTTTGTCGCCTTACTGATGACTGTATTTGTCCCGCGGCTCTCTCAAGCCGCCACACTTAGCGGTCATTTGACTGTCCTCTGGGGTGACGGAGCCGTGGGCCAGGGACAGGTGCTTTTTCAATTGACCTCAGAAGATCTACGTTCTTCCACCTCTCTTAGCATCAGCCAATCGGTTCTGGAACGCGCCGGGGGCTTTGAGAAAGTTAACGGGCGACTCGTCACGGTACAAACCAATGATTCCGCCTCGCGTGGCAGTGCCACAGCTGCTGTGGTGCAAAGCATTCAATTGCAACAAGGCGTTGACAACAGTCTTCCTCTGGCATTCAACGCAAGCATAAGTGAGAGTCGGAGATTTGTCTCTATCATGTGCAAGTTTTCAGACGTGAGCGCCGAGGAGAAAGGACTAGGCTATTTTGAAGATATGTATGGCTCTCAACCGGGCCAGCTCAATCACTACTGGCAGGAAGTTTCCAGCGATAACATTGATGTGACAGGCTCAACCGCGCATGGCTGGTACACGCTTAGCAAACCAAACTCTTATTACACAGGCCTGATCGTTGGCAACTCGCACGGCACAATGCTTAGCGAACTGTTTAACGATTGTATAGCTCTGGCAGACAACGACATCGATTTTTCCACTGTCTACGGAATTAATCTAATGTTTAATGCTACGTTCGGTAACTTTGCATGGGGTGGCGGCCAATTCGCTTCACTGGATGGTGTAACCGGCTTCTTCCCTACCACATGGGAGCCGCCATGGGCATGGAAGAACGTAACTGTTATGGCACACGAAATGGGACATGCTTTCGGACTACCCCACAGCAACAACAGCGATGGTGACAGTTCGCCTTACGACAACCCCTGGACTGTCATGAGCGATACCTGGTCATACACGAATTCAGACCCAGTGTATGGTGTTATCGGACAACATCTTAACGTACGGGAAAAAAATCAACTTGGCTGGCTGGAAAATTCAGAGGTATACACCCACACCGACGGTGACTTTCAAACGATAACAATCGACCCGGTGAATTTTTCAACCGCTGGCACCGGCGCCTACCGGGCAGCGTTTATACCGGTTAACGATACAGTTATCGACTCCTACTCAATCGAGGTTCGTACCAATGAAACTGCAGGTGGACTCTACGAAGGCCTGCCTGGTAGCGGTGTCATTATCCACTCAATAGACAGCAATAGATCAGAACCAGCATGGTTGATTGACGCCGATTCACCTGCAGCTACCGGCGGAGACACCGATGGTGTGATGTGGGTTACCGGCGAGGTATTTGAAGACACAGCTAACGGAGTTCGAATTGAAGTCGGAGCCAAAATCGGTGATAGCTATCAAGTATCCATTGGCTATCAGACCGCGCCCACAATACTAAGTCCAACCCCCGGATCAACACTAAGCTCAAGCACTGAAACTTTTACGTGGGAAGGCAATGCGGATCAATGGTGGCTTTATTTAGGAACAACAACTGGCGCAAGAAACATTTACGACAGTGGGAATCTGGGTAGTGCGACCTCCACCGCTGTTAACGGACTGCCGCTGGACGGCAGCACGATATACGTCCGCTTATTCCACAAAACCGGTGTAAATAGCTGGCAATACGTCGACTACACATACACTGCTTCAAGTGTAACGGTTTCAATGGTATCTCCGACACCTGGATCAGAGATTACGGGCACAACTGAGACATTTGAGTGGTCAGGCACTGGTGTTGACACATGGTGGCTATACGTTGGCAGCTCTGTTGGAGGCCGGGATATCCATGACAGCGGAAGCCTCGGTTCCGCTACATCAACAACAGTCAGTGGATTGCCAATTGACGGAAACACACTACATGTACGCTTGTTTTATAGAGTCGGGACCACAGCGTGGCAGTCCGAAGACTATACCTATGACACTACTACACAAGCGATTGCCATGGTCTCACCGACGCCCGGTACAAACCTGGAAGGTGACGCGGAAACCTTCGAATGGACAGGCTCCGGTGTTGATTCATGGTGGCTATACATTGGCGGCTCTGTAGGCGCTCGTGACATACACGACAGCGGAAATCTCGGCACCGCGACGTCAACAACTGTCAACGGATTACCGGTTGACGGCAGAACGCTACATGCACGTTTGTGGTATCGAATCGGATCCACGTGGCAACATATCGACTATGTCTATACTGCAACTAACGCCGTTATAATGGAAAGCCCGGTGCCTGGTGACGTGCTTACCAGCGATTCAGTAACTCTACAGTGGTCTGGCAGCGGTGTTGTTGAATGGTGGGTGTATGTCGGCAATTCAGCAGGTTATCTGGATATCCACGACAGTGGAAGTCTCGGTGGCTCGACATCATTAACTGTCAGCGGCCTGCCTGAAGACGGACGCACCATACACGTACGTTTGTTTTTTAAGTATGCAACAGGCAACTGGCAACACCTTGACTACAACTATATTACGGTTAGCAACTAGCTAGAGCACTGCAACGCAAATACCTGCCCGATCAAAATATGTCGGGCAGGTGTAAGCATCGATATATGCCAGGTCTGTCTTTATAGATAAATACTCTTTTATCATTTCAGATTAGTCCATCGAATCATCGTCAGTTAACTCACTAAAAAGCGATAAAAAAACATCTTGTTACCGTCACCTTGAAGCTTAGCTGGTAACGTCGCTACGGAGCTGATTCAAATTGATGATCAATCCATTGCCACGACCCGCCCTCTCCCTGCTGGTACCAAAGCCTGGCAAATACAGCAACGCTTCCAGATGGAAGATTATTGTTCACAGTGGTATACGTCGTTGCCATTCCCAGATTACCACTATCTTCATACTGAACCCCGCCCGGCTGTGATCCAACGTATAACCACCATGAAGTCACGGTTCCATCGGGGTCACTCCATGAAAATGTATTTGTCGGACTACCTATTACATTAGAGCCGGACACATCGAACGCCGGGCCAATGCCACTGGCTATGTAGTTGTTATCAACAAACTGCCATTGCCCTGTAGTGCCGCTGCGGTACCATAGCCTTATCCATACGGTAGTGCCATTGGTTGGCAGACTTGATATATCACCACTGAGTGCCTGCCCCATAGACTGATTAAAATACTGTCCTGCACCAGGGGCTGACCCAGCCTGCAACCAGTATTGCGTGGCGCCCGAACCATTGGCATCCCAATCAAATGTGACTGTAGATCCCGCTAATACTGAACCGGGTTGCGGAGTTATAACAAGCGGTTCAGGTGCAGGAATAACACCGGATTGATAGGTCGAGTCAGTATAATCCCAGATACCAGAGCTTTGCTGATACCACAAACGCACATAGACAAGACTGGTACCGTCGGTAGGAAGATTAACAGCGGCTATCGTATCCGCATCAGCCAGCAAGCCACTGTTAAAAAAATCGTTATCACCCACTGAAGACCCTGCAAACAGCTGGTAATTGATGACATCCACACCATTGTTTTGCCAGACAAAGGTATGTACCTCACCGTTCAAAACACTACTTTGCACCGGACTTTGAATTGCGGGCGGTGATCCAAAGGCTGTCACCGTGGTCTGGATG
>CAKZVB010000108.1 GCA_937922015.1 uncultured Granulosicoccaceae bacterium | reverse complement strand
GATGGCCGCGTGAGCGCCAGCAGCACAAGGATGTGCGTCTGGCGCGGCCCGACTCCGGATGATTTCAAAAAATTCCGAAGGAACCCGCAGGGCAAGGCAGCAGCGGATCATACAAAAAAAGCGTTTTGTTTACTTTTCCGCTGTTGAAAAGTAAATCGTACAGCCAGGGATGGCATCGAAAAAAAGCCATGGACGGCACATCTAGTTTGTTAGCTGCCAGAGCAGATATATTTCTCATACCGGTACGCCACACTGAGTTTTTTCGGAAACCCGACGCGTAAGTCAAGGACTCATAACAATCTCGTCGCCAGATCAGATAGTGCCCCCAAATAGGACCCACCAACAACCAACGATAGTCCTGTCAGGGACATCCGTTTCTTTTATCTCTCAAACAAAGTTCGAAACTGACAGTCCGCCCCACCAACAGCATCTGCCTTGTTTTTTGAAATCATCCGGGGTCGGGACAAAGCGCCACGGATGGCCGCGTGAGCGCCAGCAGCACAAGGATGTGCGTCTGGCGCGGCCCGACTCCGGATGATTTCAAAAAATTCCGAAGGAACCCGCAGGGCAAGGCAGCAGCGGATCATACAAAAAAGCGTTTTGTTTACTTTTCCGCTTTTGAAAAGTAAATCGTACAGCCAGGGATGGCTTCGAAAAAAAGCCATATATGGCAAGTCTAATTAGCCGCCAGAGCAGCCCTAGTAGAGAGCAAAAATAATAGAGAGCAAAAATACAAAGACCCGAGCAACCCCCTAAACCACCTTGGATCCAGCCGCAATTGTAGGCGCCGCCGCATTCAATTGCTCCATCGCAAAACCCGCTGCCTGCTTATACCGCGCCATAAATTCACGGCGCTCTTCACCCGGCAACACCTCTTCGATGTCGTCGAATACCCCTCCACAACGTTCATCCAGAAGGTTTAATAAACCAAACGGCCCGGCGCCGCGGTTGCGAAGTACCACCTCCGATACCTTACTGCACAGCTGATCATCATAGGCTGCCAGTGCAGTGGGTGTGAGTCCGTGCCGCAGCATATTTGCTCCAATAACACGCGCATCGACGATGGCCTGACTGGCACCATTTGACCCGGTCGGGTACATCGCATGCGCAGCGTCCCCCATTAACGCCACCGGCCCGTCCACCCAGGTTGATACCGGATCGCGATCAATCATCGGGTTTTCATAGGCGCAATCAGCGCTGCGCAACATGGATGGCACATCCAGCCAGTCGTATTTAAAATGCTCAAAGTGATGAATAAAATGATCGAGTTCCACCTCGCGAAACCAGCCGTCCTGCTGCCAGCCGTCTGAATTATCGACCGTGACTTCGGCAATCCAGTTAACCAGTGCGGTACCGTCTGCATCAGCATGTGAGATCGGGTATATCACCATGCGGTGCTGGTGCGTCCCCAAACCGATAAACGACGAACTGGTCCGCAGTGGTTTAACCTGTGCTGTGCCCCGCCACATCACTGCCCCGCCCCAATGGATCGGTGGTTGCTCAGGATGCATTTGCGCACGGATTGCCGAGTGTATGCCATCAGCGCCTATCAGCAAGCTACCGTGTCTCTGTGATGTTTGACCGTCAGAATGTAGCAATCTGGCACAAACGCCATTGTCACTTTTTTGGTAGCCAGTGACACGTGTTCCTAAAACGACGGCGTCCTGCCCCAGTAGCTCAATAACCTTGTTGTACAGCAACATCAGTAACTGACCGCGATGCACCGCGTATTGGGGCCATCGGTAGCCGGCTTCCAGACCGCGTGGCTCGGAATAGACCTCTTTACCGTTGAGACCGACAAGTGCCCATTCCAGTGCCGGCACGCCGATCGCATCAAGTTCAGTGTAATCGAACCCGGTTTCCAGCAGCTCGCGCACCGCATTGGGCTGAATATTGATACCCACGCCCAGTGGCCGCATCTCCCGGGAGGCTTCGATCACAACACATGGCACACCAATTTGATGCAATGTAAGTGCGAGAGACAAACCACCAATACCGCCGCCGGCAATGATGACTGTATTGGTTTTATCTACATTCAAGTAACTGAACCTTCATCGTGGTTTGATGGTGAGCCGTTTTACGGCATACCTGAATATTAACCACAGATCACCAATATAACCAGTCAAACAGCAGTCCGGCATCTGGAGCCTGCGCAGCAGAAGCTCTGCTACTGCGAACGCGCCGTCACCGTGCGCGCGGGGCGATGGCAATCCACTCTAAAACTAACTGATTACGTCTGTTTGTCAGAATTGATCAGAATTCAGCACGGCATTATCATTATCCAATAACGGGTGTATTGTTTAATAGCTTCAATTGCTTTGCTGCTAATAGCTAAGTTTCAGCAGTATAAACAGAGAGTGTTCGACGCCGCAGTGAAGAGATTGTTTGACATCATATTCTCTATTATTGCGCTAATCGTCTTCGCGGTTCCAATAATAATTATTGCGCTGTTACTGACAATCAGAGAAAGGCATTCAATATTTTTCAGACAAGAAAGAGTGGGAAAGAACAAACACACTTTTCAAATATTGAAATTTCAAACCATGACGGATGAACTGCCAACGCGCACAGGCAGGCACTTGCGAAAATCAGGGCTTGATGAACTGCCTCAATTCCTGAATGTACTGAAAGGCGACATGAGCATTGTCGGACCAAGGGCGTTGACCCGCGACGATATTAAAAGACTTGGCTGGAACGGGCACTACTACGACCACAGATGGACACTGAAGCCGGGGATTACCGGCCTGGCTCAACTCTATGGCGGACAGCATAAGAAACTCAGCTGGTTTTGGGACAAACACTATTTTACACACCATAACCTGATGATCGACTTTGCCATTATAGTTATCTCGTTTCTAATGAACGTATTTGGAAAGACCAGAATCAGACAACTCATCTTCCGAAACAAAAGCCTGAAGTAACTATGAAAGTAAAAATGATCCTACCCGCTTTGGCAGAAGCAGAAAGTCCGTTCTGGAGGCCAATAAAATATTCATTATTCCCGCCCCTCGGGCTTGCAACACTAGCGGCTTATTTATCACCGGACGACGACGTTGATCTACAGGACCAACATGTTGAAACCCTGAAACTGGATGATCAACCTGATCTGGTTATCATTCAGGTGTACATTACCAACGCTTACAGAGCTTATAAAATTGCAGACCATTACAGAAGCATTGGCGCCTATGTGTTACTTGGCGGCCTGCACGTCACCTCTCTTCCAGACGAGGCCGCGGCACATGCAGATACCATCTTCCTGGGCCCGGGGGAACAGACTTTTCCTGAATTTCTGCAAGACTTTAAAAAAGGCAAACCAAAAAAGCGTTACAGCTCAAGTATCAGAACGCTGGAAAAAATACCGCCAATCAGACGAGATCTGATAAAAAGAAATCTCTATTTAGTGCCCAACTCTATCGTCGTCACAAGAGGCTGCCCACACCATTGTAATTTTTGTTATAAAGATGCCTTTTTTGAAGGTGGCCGTTCCTTCTACACTCAGGCAGTGGATGATGCGCTGGCAGAAATTGACAGACTTCCAGGTAAACATTTGTATTTTCTGGACGATCATTTACTGGGCAATAAGAAGTTCGCCAGCAGCCTTTTTGAAGGCATGCAGGGCATGAACCGGGTATTTCAGGGGGCTGCAACCATTGACTCGATTTTGCGCGGCAACCTCATTGAAAAAGCAGCCGACGCCGGTCTAAGAAGCTTGTTTGTAGGCTTCGAGACTTTTTCAGCCGCTAACCTTAAACAAAGTAACAAGAAACAGAACCTTAAAAAAGACTACGACCAGGCGGTTAAGCGGCTACATTCACTGGGCATAATGATAAATGGCAGCTTTGTTTTCGGGCTTGATGAAGATGACAAGGACGTCTTTAAGAAAACCGTTGACTGGGCGGTGGACAACGCCATCACTACCTCCACCTACCACATCTTAACACCGTACCCGGGTACAAAACTTTTCAAGGACATGGAGCAACAGGGTCGAATTCTGACAAGAAACTGGGACTTATACGACACCAGACATGTGGTATATCAAACCAACAACCTGAGTGCTGAGGATCTCAAAAACGGCTATGACTGGTCATATAACGAGTTTTACCGCTGGTCAAATATATTGAGCGCGAGCAGCAAACACGAATCACTAAAACATAAACTAAAACACCTGTTCTACAGCGGCGGCTGGAAGAAGTTTGAGCCGGTGTGGAATTTCCTGATCAAAACTCAAAATTTGAACAACATTCTCCCGATACTCGAATCCATTTTATCAAAGGTGCCATACACCAATACCGAAACGTTAGTCGACCCGGCGCCATCAATGCTGCCAATGCCTCCAGTGTCATCAACGCAAACCCGACACCCGACGCAGGTTATCAGGTTTAAAAACGAGTTCAACAAATGACCTTTACTTACACAACTACCTTCGTTGCGGAGTATCTTTCAAACTTTCTCCGGTCACCCTGCACATAATGCAGACCGGAAGTCTGTGCGGCAGAGCGTCAGGGCGTACGCTGTAGCTGACGTTCTGCCGCGCACGCTCCTACTGCCGGAGAATAATATCGACCCGCCGATTCTCCTTACGGCCTTCAGGCGTATTGTTTGGCGCCAGCGGCCGTGTATCTGCCAGCCCACGGGCAGACAGCTTGTCAGCAGCTATACCAACTTTATGAGTGAGATAGCGTACAGTAGCCGAGGCTCGCGCTGATGAAAGCTCCCAGTTACTCGGGTATGACTTCTTCAGTTCTGCACCGATTAACTGCGCATCGGTATGGCCTTCAACATCCACTTGCCACTGCGGGTAGTCTGCAACCACAGTTCCGACAGCCGACAGCAGTGCTGTGCCCTCAGAACTGAGCCTGGCTTTACCCACCCGGTAGAGCTCTCCAGAGCCAAGCGTAATAGCAACGGCTCTGTTATCGTCAATCGGCTGCACTGATACGGAAGTGATTCCTGCAGCCTGCAGTCTTTTTTCGATATCAGCAGTAATGGCCAGCGCTTTCTCTTCGGCAGCAGCGACCACGGCAGCAGATCTGTCAATCTGCGCCTGCAGTTTATCTCCGCGTCTGCCGAGTTCGCTGACCTGATCACCAGCGTCAGCCAGCCGGGCTTGCAAACCGGTGATTTCTTCAGCCGCTTTGTCACGCTGCAGTGAAAGCTCGCTGTTGATATTTTCATAGTCTGCGATAGAGGTATTCAGCTGGCCGATGGCATCCTGTTTATCCTGCAACTCAGCCTTGACCGCTGCAAGTTCGTCCGACAGAGTGGCCACCTGAGCCAGTACCTCATCACGTTCAGCGGTGAGTGACATCTCACTTTCCTGAGCCGACGCAATCATTGCTTGAAGCTCACCTACCGATACTTTTTCAGCTTCCAGCGCGTCGGTCAAGCCCTCTATCTGTGTACTCATAGCAGCAACCCTGGTGCTTGCGTCATCACGCTCGCCCATCAGTGTTGCATTAGTCGCCTCCAGTGTTGCAAAGTTGTCCTGCAGTGCTGACAAGGAATTTTGCAGTGCTTCGCCCTCGGCTTTCCCGGTGTCCAGTGCAGCGGTCATAGCGTCAATCTGTGCGGCCATGTCTGTCACTTTGATGTTTAGCTCGTCTCGTTCACCTGTCACCAGTTTATTATTTGCATCAAGTGCTGCAAAGTTTCCTTCCAGTGTGGAAAGCGTGCCCTGAAGCTCACCTGCTGACGCTTTTTCAGATTCAAGTGCGCCGGCCATCGCTTCAATCTCGGTGGTCATATTGGCAATCTTAGTGTTAGCCTCGTCGCGCTCGCCCATCACTGATGTATTAGCAGCTTCCAGTGCTGCAAAGTTATCCTGCAGTGCCGACAAATTATTTCGAAGCTCCTCCCCCGAGGCTTTCTCGGTGTCCAGTGCAGCGGTCATAGCGTCAATCTGTGCGGCCATGTCTGTCACTTTGGTGTTCAGTTCGTCTCGTTCACCTGTCACCAGTTTATTGTTTGCATCAAGTGTCGCAAAATTTCCCTCCAGTGTAGAAAGCGCATCCTGAAGCTCACCCGCTGATGCCTTTTCAGATTCAAGTGCGCTGGCCATCGCTTCAATCTCAGTGGTCAT
>CAKZVB010000107.1 GCA_937922015.1 uncultured Granulosicoccaceae bacterium | reverse complement strand
ATCTCTTCCATTTGCTCCGGCACTGCTTCTGCCAGGTTACTCATGTGCTGACTGATCGCTTCAGACGCTTGTTCATCGTATTGATCGTCTTCACCTGTAACCGCCTGAACCAGCGCTTCAGTAACTTCAGGGGCGGCACTGGGCACCGCTTCGGTCATGCTTTGCGCCAGATCTACAGACTGCTCCGGCATCGCCTCGGTGACGGCCGTATAGACTTCAACGAGGTGCTCGCTGGAGTTATCGTCATCGCGATCCGCTGGACGCAGGTTGTCTACATAATCACCAATGGTTTCGACGTAGCTTTCTACAAAGTCCTGCACGACGGAAGGCACAGCATCTGTCTCACTGAATTGCTCGATGGCTGCTTCGATAATTTCTGAGCCTCTATCCGGTACCGCCTGCGCCATGCCTGCAATTGCTTCATGTGCATCGCTGGCGGCTTCGTCGAGTAGCCAGGTAACGATATCGGTGGCGCCTTCCGGCCAGGCCGTGGCAATGGTCTCGGCAATTTCAACCCGCCGTTCTGGCACTACCCGGCTCATTGCGTCCATTAGTACTTTGCTGTCCACGCCTTCGATGGTTGCCATCATATAGCTGATGGATAGTAGCTCTGCAGGATTCTCCGCTACGATATCTGCGGCGAGTACAATAGCTGCATCAGGCTCGCTACGCGCTAAACTGACCGCCAGATCAGCTCTATCACTCAAGGCCTGTTCGGCTTCATTAAATTCTGCGCGAGGATCCAATTCAACACCGGCACCACCCAGCGCCCCCTGTACGACGAACGCTTCCTGCTGCTCAACCGGTAGTGCATCGCGCTGAGTCATGCGATACACAATATAACCCAGCAACAGACCCTGTAACGCGCCCAGCAAATAGAATAGCGAGTCGGGACCAGCCATCTGCATTAAGTTGGAACTCACCAGAGGTGCTACGATCGCTCCTAACGCATACACCATAACCAGAGCCCCCATAGCGGCACCCATCTCAGACTGTTTGAGACTGTCAAATGTCTGCGAAATACTGATCGCATAGAGCGAACCAAATACTCCGGCGCTAATCGCAATCAATAGCAGTAACAACCACAGATGGATACTGAGTGCGATGGGCGATGCCAGACTGGCCAACAGCGAGACAACTATCAACGCGCCAGTTATGGTTCGACGATCGTAGCGGTCAGAGAGATAGCCAACGGGATACTGCATCAAAAAAGAACCCAGAATAGCCGCCCCGCTGAGCAAGGTAAGTTCAAAACCGTGTAGGCCACGCGCGGCGCCATACACAGGTAACATACCCAGCATCGTCCACAATAACAGACCGGCAAAAAAGCACCCCACTATACCCAGAGGCGAGCGCTCGAAGACATCATGCAAGCCCATGGACTCGTCTTCAGAAACCACCGGTCCCGTGCGGCGGCTGAGCACCATTGGCACTAAGGCAAGACTCGCCAGCATGCCACCGACGATAAACATGGTGTTTGACTCCGGCGGCGCCAGATTGAACATAAACTGCCCGACAAACATTCCACCGGTTATCACCATCTGATTAGCGGCCAGCAACTGCCCGCGAGTCTCCTTGGTAGCACTTTCACTCAGCCAGTGGTCGATGACCGCCATTGACACCGAAATGGCAAAGCCGTTCAGCAACCGCATCACGCCCCAGAGGATAGGTTCGGCCGACAGACCGCAGGCAAGAATAGAAACAGCCACCAACGCAGCGGTGCAGGCAAAAACCCGAATATGACCCGCTCTTTTCAGCAGCGCATTGGTGTAGAGTCCGCCCAGCAACATACCCACGGCATACAAAGACAAGACCAGACCGATGGTGTCGGTCTCTACACCCTTGACGCCCAGATGCACCGGCAACAAAACCACCATCAAGCCGTGACTGAGAGTCAGAATTAGCACGCTGGACAATAGCGCCAGCGGCGGGGTTATAGCGGTTTTCACCAGCGGTATTCCTTAAATGCGGTGGCGCAGAATAGTCTCTAACAGGATGAACAGTAGTGGCTGAGTCATTCGAAAACACCCGGAGAACAAACCGCGAATGGCAACACCTGCCAGCAACAATGATAGACGCTAATCCACATAAAGGGGCCAGCGTAAAATTCGTTGAATCATACACCTAAGTTAACTGATTTGTGTCACTGAAACGAAATGTAAGTCAGCCTGTCGACAGGCAACTCCCGGCCTGAATAGATTACCGTTAAGCTACTGCTCGAATTGGAAACAAGGCTAGTGCCATTGGGGGTTATTCTGATCGCGCTGTTTGTTGCCGGTAGCTATACCAGGCGATAGCAGAAATGCATGCCGTCGGGCTCACATACACAGGTGTCGCCAGCCTGGACAATCTGTTGGAATATAGGCCATGTCGATTCCCAGTCATCGCCTGTCGCTTCTCTGATTACCATATCTGGCTCTCTACTCCTGGCTCAACGTTTGAACACGGCATTGAAGACATGAGTACGCTCGTCTATTCCGGCTTGATTCAATAGAAATTTTAAACGATGAAGAACGCAACCGTTTGGCACCGACGGCCGCTTACGCTACGTTCGGTTTCGAATCAAATTGATTCAGGGCAAAGTTAGACAATTACTATTAAATAAGACAGGAATATTAAAGAGTACATCGGCAGGATGACAGGGCGTGCTGTGGGCCGGTAAAAACTTACTTCATCAAATCGCTCTGGCCGCAGGACAGCGCGAGTGTATACTCCCGCTGTCCGACCAATGGCAATTAGTTGCCTGCTACCAGTCAAACGCCCGGTCAATACCGGCCATTTTCACACCGGTAAAGGCAGACGCCTGAAATGAAAGCGCTCGCAGGTCTTCGACTTCAAGGTTGTGTACCGATGATTTTCCACAGGCTTTGGCCAGCGCGGTGATTTCCATTGTCATGGCGGTGAGATAGCGTGCTACACGCTCGGCACCGGCATGTGGATTCATGCGTTTCTCAAGTTCGGGATCCTGTGTGGCAACACCCACCGGGCAACGACCGGTATGACAGTGATGACAGGCACCCGGAGAGGTGCCAAGTGCTGCGTAGTCTGCAAGGTAACGTGGTGAGTTACAACCGATAGCGATCATCGCGCCATTGCCTATCATGACGGCATCCGCACCAAGTGCCAGACACTTTGCAGCATCTACCCCTGTGCGTATTCCACCTGCGGCGACCAGACTTACTTTGTCTGTCATACCACATTCATCAAGCGCTTCGCGCGCGGCACGAATAGCACTCATGGTAGGTATACCTGTGTGGTTGAGCAACATTTCAGGGGAGGCCCCTGTGCCGCCTTCAGCACCATCAACCACGACTACATCTGCCCCGGCTTTTGCAGCAACGGCAACATCAAAGCGCGGACGCGTGGCGCCCATCTTTATAAAGATGGGAACCTGATAGTTTGTGGCAATTCGCAACTCTTCTATCTTTACAGCCAGATCATCTGCACCCAGAAAATCGGGGTGCCTGATGGTTGATCGCTGATCGACTCCTTCCGGCAGAGTACGCATTTTAGACACACGCGGGCTCACCTTCATGCCCAGCAACAGTCCGCCGGTACCGGGCTTGGCACCCTGCCCGACGACAATTTCCAGCGCGTCTGCACGGCGCAGATGATCAAGATCAACGCCATAACGTGCCGGCGACATTTGATACAACAGCCGTTCAGAGGCATTACGTTCTTCTTCCAGCATGCCGCCTTCACCGGTACAGGTCATTGTGCCAACCTTGGATGCACCAAAGCCAAACGATGCTTTTGCACTGGCAGACAATGCGCCAAACGACATCGACGCAATGTAGATAGGAATTTTCAATTCAATGGGTTTTTCAACCAGGCCGCGACCACCACCCAGTATTGTTGTGGTATCGCAGCTTTCACGATAACCCTCCAATGGCAGGCGCGTCATGGTGGCCGGTACAAACGTCAGATCATCAAACGTGGGCATCTGTTTATTAAACGTATTGTAGCCACGCACCTGATAGCGACCGAGTTGTGCAAGTGCGTGAACCTCGGCAATGGCATCCGGTGTCCAGCGTGTTGACCCGCCTTCATCGTAAGACGATGGCACACCGGCCGGACGACCTTCTATTGCACCTTCACCAAACTTGATTTCCGCTTCACTGGCAACCTCGAAGGGATACTCGTAGGGATTGTCTAGATCATTAGCCATGCGCTTGCGTCTCTGCTTTCGAAGTACCAAAGGCGTTGGCCGGAGACCATTTTTCGCCAGTTACGTGAAGTATCTACCAGCCCCAGAGGTTCAAGGATTGCATCGACTTCTGCTACCTCCTCTGCGGTGGGATCTTCAATGATTACATCTACACCTAAACTCTTTACATCCCCTGCTACCCATACCTCGCCTTCCCACAGGGCATCGGCGCAACTGTCACCAGCACCGCCCAAAGCGATAATTTTTCCAGAGTGGGCCATAAAACCTGACTGATAACCAATCTTGCCCTCTACCACTATGTTGCCACCTTTCATTGCAACACCGCAGCGCGGGCCGGTATCACCTTTCACGTGAATGGTGCCACCAATCATTGCCGCACCCACGGACATGCCGGCGTATCCACCGACGGTGATGTGTCCGTCTGCCATCCCTTCACCCACCGCCCAACCGGCATTGCGTTCTATGGTAATGGTGGAACCGGTGTTCAAACCACCGCAGTAGTAGCCGACACTACCTTCAAAGTGTAAGTCTGCACCCGGCGGCAAACCGATGCCCAGGTTATGACGGGACAGTGTATCGACGACTCTTATTTTTTTGCCTGCAGCACAGGCTTTCTGCATGTCCCGGTTTATCTCGCGAATATGTCTTTCGCCAACCTCTATCACTATCTCATCTGTGCTCATGCGGCTTTACTCTGCTGTTGCAGCATCCAGATACCCGACAAGGCCGGCCCGTCGTGGTTTATGACCTCTGCTTCCTGTTTATAAACCCGGCGCACGGCTTGCTCTTCAGTGGCTGCGGCTATACTGCCGTTTTGTTCAATGACAACGATCGGTTTCATGGCAAAACGGTCTTTAGCAAAACCGATGCTGTCCGGCCCTGCGATCATGAAGGTAAACACACCGTCAATAGACGTGATGGATTTCTTCAACGCCTGATCCATGGTGAGCCCGGATTTAATCTGGTCGGAGACCCATACCGCGATGAGCTCGCTGTCGTTCTCTGTGAGGAATCGATAACCTTGTCTTTGCAGTTTTTCACGGCGTGTGTAGTAGTCGGTTATCTGGCCGTTGTGCACAATTGCCACGTCTGAAAAAGGCCTGGCCCAAAACGGATGACTGGCGTTTGGAAGCACTGAACTCTCAGTGGCAAGCCGCGCGTGCCCCAGTCCGTGGGTGCCTATCATTTCCCTGACACCGTGTTTGTCTGCTACATCACTTGCACTGCCGATATCCTTGATAATCTCCAGCGAACGGCCACAAGACTGAATCTCAATTCGATGGCAGAGATCATCCGCATCTGCGACCCAGGCTGGCAGATCATCAGGGTCTGAAATTTCCATACGAAAGCAATAGTGTTTGTTGTCGTCAGTGAGGATCTGCGGTTCTGACAACAGTTGTGATCCGTTATCTTTGAGCAGATTGGAGAAATCACTTACATCGGCATCAATAGCGGACTTATCGAAACCCATCCCTCTTAATACATAACCTGAAGAACGGGGCTCGGTATAGACCGCGAAGCCGGTACTGTCTGCGCCGCGATGGGACTGGGCATCCATCAGATCGACCAGATCCCGCCCGACTTTCCCGGGTGAATTTAAAATTCGACCAGCAATTCCACACATGTCAGGCATCCGATTGTTGAATGGATACAGTATACGGTATCCATTAATTAAAACCAATACCGCTATTTGTCATTGTTTTCGATACAAATTGATGAATATCTCTGCAGACTCTGTTTAAATGTGTACTGAATCCTGTATCCATTTAACCAAAGAAAATCCAGTGGCCTTTAAAAGCATACAACCCGTCCGCCGGCGTCTGGCCGACGAAGTCTATGATCAGATTGTCGACGCCATTATGAACCTTGAAATTGGCCGCAAGGACAGGCTGGTGCAGGAGAAACTGGCCTCTGATCTGGGCATAAGCCGGACTCCGGTGCGGGAAGCACTGATGCGTCTTGAGCAGGAAGGCGTACTTCGAAAAAGCGCCCAGGGCGGTTTCCGCCTGCACGAGATGAGCGATCAGGAGGTCAAAGAGCTGTACCAGACCCGTGCCGCGATCGAGGGACAGGTGGCCAGAATTCTTGCCGAACACCACACAGAAGCTGACCTTGCCACCCTGCGTGAAACCATCACCAAGGAAGAGAATATTTCATCTGATAGTGTTCGTGAATACTTTGAAGCAAACCGCAATATTCATCGCCGCTTTGTAGAGCTTGCCAACAACCGCTTCCTGTTGGAAATGTTTGATATGACCTGGGGCAAAGCGATGGCATTCCAGCTATTCGCTACCATTCAAAACGTCGATTTATCAAAGTCACTCGGTGACCACATGGCACTGGTGGATGTGATCGAAACCCGTGACAAAACCGCTGTACTGGAAGCCTTTATTCAACATATTCAGGATGGCTTTGACCTGCAAATGGAAGGACTTCACGCCGAGTAGTGCTGCGCGCTTTCGCTATTATAGCCGCGTACCTCAACGCCTTGTGTACTATTGAAATTTTTCCACTATAGCGCGGGCAGCAACTTCAGCATCGATCGAAATACCCAGGCCCGGTAACCGGGGTGCGCTGAGATAGACGCCGTCTTCTTTGATCACTTCTTTGAGCTGAGATCCGATAATCAACTTACCCTGGAAATCTAATAGCGCATTGTCAGGCATAAAATATTCAATCCACTGAACGTTTTCCAGACCGGCTGCAAGATGCACGTGTATCTGTTGCAGGTTCCACGGTGAAACCGGTACGGACTGCCCGCTGGCATAGGCGTGAATTCTGAGCCAGTCCGTAATACCGCCGGTCATCGCAGCATTGGGCTGGGCAATATCTATACACTGGTTTTCAATCAACGATTTAAACTCTGCCACACCCACGTGTTGCTCACCACCGACAATATAGGTATCACCTGCGCGTTCACGAACCCGCTTGTAGCCGGATATATCGTGGGGCGGTACCGGCTCTTCAAGCCAGTAGACGTTGTAGTTCTTCCAGGCCTTTAGCTGTTGTATAGCAGTGTCGACGTCCCAGCTGCCATTAACATCAACCATTAATTTCACGTCCGGCCCGATAGCTTCACGTACTGCTTTAACCCGTTCAGTTGCTTCTGCCAGTGATACGAACGATCGGGTTCCACGTATCTTCAGTGCTTTATGGCCAGCACTGACATACTCGCTGGCTCGCAGAGCAAGTTCATCAACGGGCAGATGGTGAGCACAGTTTGCATAAGTGGGAACCAATGGACGACTTGCACCCAACAACTTCCACACTGGTTTATCGGCCACCTTGCCTTTGATGTCCCACAATGCAAAATCGACTGCGGCAATCGCGTTGCGCATCAGTCCATCCCCGCCGCGACGGGGGAGAATATCGTTATACATCAGATTCCACAGTGACACGTTGTCCTGCGGGTCTTTGTTTATTATTGCAGGCGCTATAGCATTATCCAGCAGCGTCTCGATAATGGGGCCACTCACTCCCGATGCGGTGGTAAATCCGATGCCCCTGACGCCCTCATCAGTATGAACTGTAACCACAACAACCTGTGAACCATAATCTGCACGACCCTCTTTGGAGTCGGGGTTGGAATAGGAATGCACCTCAAGTGAATCTATTTTCATTTCCTTTCTACTCCTTGTTTAATTTCGCTCAGTGATAAGTAAATCGGAACAGAATCACAAGAAACAATAACTGACACCGTAGCCGCACACCTATAGTTAATCAAGCGGGTCTTTAGGTAATTTATATACGATTGCATGTCACCCACGCGGTCGGGCTTCCAGCGACTATTTTTTTGAAAACCTATGCAAGAACTTCTTCAATACACTTCGGCCCTTCGTTTGAAGACTTGTTAACGTAGTTACTGACCCTGGTAAAAACCAATGTGT
>CAKZVB010000106.1 GCA_937922015.1 uncultured Granulosicoccaceae bacterium | reverse complement strand
GACTCATTCCTCAAACGAAACTCATTCAGATCGTTTTCTGCAGCAGATAGGTCGTTTTGAACAATTGGCAGCTGTTTTTCAAGAAATCGAATGCTTTTCTCCGCTTCTTCTGAGCTGCGTCCTATATTCTGAGAAACATAGGTTTCTATAATTTGATCGAGAGTCGTTGTGGCAACCTGGGTGTCACCGCCTTTCAATGTGATATTTAGTAAATTCGAATTCCGGCCTTTCTCTGACACTCGAAGAGAGCGGCGCAATCGATTTAACGCAGCCAGCTCAGAGACTTTCCGTACGAAAAACTCGACTCCCGGCCGAGCCGATATACCAGCTACATTTATTTGAAATTTTCCGTCCGGATGGCTAAGCATTTGGCCCAGTGATCCATTGAGAACAGTTCCGTCGGGAGATTCAACTTGATACCGGCTTTCATCAAGGCGTTTGACCACTAATGGTTCACCTTGCAGTTCAGCGACGACGGATAGTGATTCGATTTTTAAACTCTCGCCCTTCAGACCATATGACGACAACCAATCCCACTCAGGCACAGGTATTTGAAAAAAAGCAAAAAGGTTTGCTAACAGTGGAATTGACTTGGGCGAAGATACAATATCAAGCCGCTGCTCACGCACCGTTTTGCCAAGCACCATCCGGGATCTAACGATCTCTATTTCTGTTATCGCCTCCGATTCGCTGGACATCAAGTCGGTGATATCCTGCGATAGGCTGATCCCACTATTTTTAGTTTCAAGATGAATTAATGCGTCGGCCTGATAAAGTGAATTCTGGCTTAATGCGATTGCTACTCCAATTAGACACCCCAGAAATAGAAAAGCTGCTATGAAAAGCTTTCTCGACCATATCAGTATCAAATACTGTAGGATTTCTTCGTTCTCCTGGTCGGAGTCATCTGAGTAATTCAATCCAGGGTTATTTGAGCTTGATTTCACTTAGGTAGGTCCAGTTTATGTGCCCAGTTTTGAGCTTGCTCTTTTAGTTTTAGAAATACCGCTTGGTACATGGAATCAGACTGTCGGTAGGGATCCGCTATTTCATAGTCACCACTCCACCGACCAAATAAAATAACCTTGCCATGAGCAAACGGTGCTGCCGAGAGAACTTCTTTGACATGGTCTGATTCCATCACCAGAACCAGATCATTTTGAATGACCATCTCTGTTGTTAATTTTCGAGTTTTATGCGACGAGATATCAAGCCCGTTAGCAGCGGCAATTTTAGTAGCCTTTGCGCATGCAGCCTTATTTTTTGGAGCCATTAGTCCAGCAGAAGTCACTCGGACGTGTTGCAAACTTTGTTTTAACAAATATTCAGCTGTCGGTGATCGGCACATATTGCCGACACACACTACTAGAATCGAATTAATGTTCATTACAGTCGATCGTCAAGTAACAATAGTGTGTACAAGGCGGATAGAGACGGAGTCACTTTGGATATAATCCTGCCCCAACGTGCAGCCGGTGCTGATGTTACATAGACAACATCCTGAGGTCGTAAACTAAACTTTGTACCCCAAAAATAGGAGGCTGGAGAACGAGCGTCTAGTTTAAATACATCCATATCGGTGTTGCCAGGTAAGTGACGAAAGACGAGAATTCCTTTAACATTGGCATTTGAGTTGTCCACCCCACCGCTTTGCGCTATGGCATCTGTAAGGGACAACCGCCCCATACCCAGAACCAGTGGTCCGGGCTTTTTTACTTCTCCCAACACATATATCTGATTACTTTCCCTGAAACTCGCTATCGAAACATCTACCTGGGGATTTGGTATGACTTTTTTGAGCCCGCTACTAATCGATGCGCGAATTTCCGACAGCGATTTTCCATCGACATTCAGAGTCCCGACATAGGGGAAGAAAATTGTACCGTCGTTATGTACCCGGTTGCCTGCTTCTGACGGTGTTTTATTTGGACCCAATGGCAAGGTAAGCTGAGGATGCTCCCATACGACAATACTTAACACATCACCAGGACCAACCCGGTATTCCAGATCCTCCGGACACTCGCCAACACTACAGCCAATATTGCCCTTAACATTGCCCAGATAAAGAGATTCTATTAGATGTTCATCAATATCCCTTAACCGAACATCTCCGCTCACTTGTGACGTATTAAAACCCGCTGTTTGTGGCATAACAGTACAGGCCTGTATAAGAAATAATCCAATACAGGTCAATATCACTTTTTTGAAGAAATTAACTAGAAAATCAAAATCCATTGTAAGATTTATACACTCTTATTTAGTTATAATTTTGTGACGTTGTTGATTCGACCACAACACAGCAGTGTCGGTTAGTTGCAAAATGCATGCACGATATGCTCAATCCATCAAAAATAAGTACATCGTATTCCCGGGATCTATCCTAATCTGAAATTGGTTCCCGGCTTAGGTCTGCGACAGATCCTTGACACTCAAACAACTTTGAAAACTTATGTGTGGTACTACATTGAGTAGGAAATATTGACGAGAAAATTCGGAGTGACAAATTCTCGCCACGTGATCTTGGAGGGCACCCACAGTAAGTCATAAAATGACACTGTCGCCGTCAGCGGTATGCTGGGAAATGGACGAAATGAGGGGCTAACACCAATACCGTAGCCACTGTATTCAATTCCCACTGCAAAACGGGGTGAATGTAGATAGGTAAGTGAACCGACCGGTCCAAAATCAAAATTATTAGGATCATTGATCATTGAAGCGCGATCAGATCTAAAACTGTTTTTGAACCAGATATTCCCGTAGGTTGAATATATACCTGAGCCAAAGCCCAGATTCAGTATGTAATTTGGCCTGGCGCTGCTACCCCATGAAAAAGCTTTACTAAAACCTATAAAAGCATTTCTGCCCAGGTCTGTAGTGTTATCAAACCGTTTAAGGGTCTCTCCACCGATAGAAAAGGCAAGCGTATCGGACAGCCGGCTGGAAAACCGGAATCCTAAATAGGCACCATGTCCGAATTTGGTTCCATTATTACGTGGCGACAGGCTCTGAATAAAAGGTAACAAGACGAAGCTGTGCTTGTCACTATTGTAAATATCAACCTCAAAGGAAATTTCACCATCGCTACAATCTGGTTGACATCCATAGGTGAGAGGTCCGTGTCTAACGCGGTTTATGTAGTGGAGTATCGCATGTCCGCGATTACCCTTATCACTGACAAACGAGTTAGGAATAAACAATCCAGTGTCCGGGTATCGTAATCCATCAATGATTACCGCTCGGGCATTACTTCTAACCTGGTTGGAAGCCCGTCTTTGTACTGAGCTCTTATGTGTTGTATCCAGGTCGGTCACATGTGTCGCACCCTCGAAGGATGGAATTGGAACCACCACCTCACCTCTGGAATCGCCAGACCATATTAACGAAATTATCCAAACAGATGCATACAGACATGGTAGAAGCCAGGTAGACACCATACGAGGCCAGCAATACTGTTGCCGTGCCGTTGTGAGTTTTGTTTGCACCGATGTCCCAGCGAAGTTATCCAGCGAAACTGCCGAGCATAGTTCATGCCAGAGACTTTCGACAATAGAGACACCCCGGTAGAGCCGGCGCATATCTTGCTGACTTCAGCTTGAATCAATAGAATCATGAGCGACGGAAATTTAAAATTACCAGTGCTATTGTTTTATGACCCAGCTTGCTATTCCATCTGCCATTCTATCTGCCAGTACAATTAAATCGATTCGTGGTTCTGACTAACCTCCATCTCTCTGTTCAAGCAATCTCGAATGCGCTGGATAAAAGCGGATTGCACAGCGCGATCAGCGATTATGTGCTGGAGGCTTCAGACATTCCAGACACGGCGGCGGAGAGAGTATTGCTGTGTGCTGCAAACAACTACATGGATCGTGCTGCCGCCTATAATCCGTCACAGCTGGCAATTGCAGAAACGCTTGAACTAACCCCGATGCAATCCCCCAGCTTCTGGTTTGATATATGTGCCCCGACGCTAAACTCTGCTGTACGCACCTCAATGCTGGAATCAGCACTGCACAGTATTAGTTTTGCACAACAGCACATTGGAAAGCTGCAGAAACTGTTGCAGCACACGAATACTATTACTTCACACAAAGATGGTCCTGACCTTACTACCATTCGCGTGCGTATTAATGACGCAGTAGAGAAAGCCTCTGACCCTGACCGTTTGTCTCGCTTAATTGACGGCGTAGATATGATCTACCGTGCGTGCGCCGACCTCGCAGACCAGCCGGCTGACGGGCTCAGGTTAATGTCCATCGACGGCACCGACTACCGTACAGTCGTGTTTACCGGACACCCGGAGGTATCAACCGCCACGCGCCGAATAATGCGTACCTTGCATCTGCAGGCATCGAGTCATTTACAGACACAGGATAATTACTCTGTGGAGCAGATCGCAGCGCAACTGCCCTTTATGCATGCAATGGACGAACTGCATAGAATCGGTGCGTTAGAAGCAGGCTTTGCAAGCGATATCAGAGACACAGCTCTGGCAGGCGCTATAATGCTGCTCGAGTGTGGTGCACATGTTCATGGATTTTCAAACGAAAACCCATCGCTTCGCTACGGATAGATCCCGCTGGCTAGAATTCAGATTTTGTTGAAATCCGTATATTGTCGAAAAAGACGAATTGATCCGTAGACGGCGCCCAGGATGGGTCATTTCCACCAAAGAAAGTACTGAAATAGAACAGATTGATGCCGATCTGTGCGGTTTTGCGGTACACAAAATCGTTTTCGCTCAGTACTTTTTCACCATCGAACCAGGCTTCCAGGATTCCATCTTTCTGACCAACAGTGTTTAAGACGACTCTATGTTGAATCCTGTGCCACTGACCCGGCACTGCGCTAACCCCCCAGTATTCATCATCGCCGTAGAAATTCTGCTGTGAGGAGTGATAAACGTAGTTCTCCATAATACCGTCCTCACGCCACATACCACGCGCACTCCAGCCATCGTAGCCGCTCGGGAAGCCCCCTCCGGTATTACAGCCCTGGTACGGGAGTTGGGTATTGTCGTAACCACACAGTCCGGGTAACTTGCCTCCCCTGACAAATTCAAATCCATCTGCAAACTTCACGTCGTAGGAGACATAGAGCTCATCGTAGCTCTTTGGCAGGCCAACACCGAATTCCACATCTGAAAGAAACGCTGTGGCACCGGCCGCTCCGTATTTATTGGCAGGATAAGTCACACGCATCGCGTTACCGCGACCCGACTCTGACACTATGTGTACCCGGCCCTGATTAAAACCCAGATGCCAAAGCGGGGTATTCCACTGAGCATTCAGTTGCGCACTTGTGTAAACACCGGTGGCTGAATCATCAAAGTCCTGCTGGAAAACGACCGCTGATTGTTTGCCTTTTTTAAACTGACAACTAAATCCGTTCTCAAATCCCCAACCGTCATCGTCTTCGTCAATCAGACTATCTGAGCAGGTCGGATACCTGGTCGAGCCAGTGATCCGGCACGTTCTACCATATTCAAAGCCCCAGCCATCCCGATCAGGATCACTTACAATGAAATCACAGTCGGGATACACCGGTACTTTGCCGTAGCTTTGCAGGCAGGATTTACCGTTTTCCCAGCCCCAGCCATCTCTGTCGGGATCGCTGTCCGGATTCAGACATTTCGGGTAAACACTGTTGACTACCCGGCAGGACTGGTTGTTTTCCCAGCCCCAACCATCACCATCCGCATCCGAGTTTTGATCAGAACAATCCGGATGGGTACTGCCTGCTGTACCATCATTTAAAAGAGACCCCGAAAACTGCACCGGTGCCTGACAAACTCTTTCATCCAGCCAGGGCCACTCTTCGTTTTCATCGTATTCGCACACCACTTCTTCAGCGTGCGATCGGCCGGTGAACATCACACCAAGCATTAATACTGCAATCAGCAACTGTTTGTCTGTCATTCCGAACCCGGGGTTCCTTAGCAATTTCTTTTGAGAACGGCAAACTTCGCAACAACCTTACCGGCCAGCATTTGAAGCAGCACTCATTCCGGGGAAAATTTGATAAGATTCAGGTGGTTAATTTCACTACAGCGGCTGCCATACAACATTAATATTTGGAAACCCACCCAATTCCCGGCCGATTGGCTATGCGGCAAAGAAGGATTAAGGAAGAGCAGTCGCAGAAACAAGCTAAGGGGAATTAAAGAGCCGGCGACAGATTGGGACAGGATAAACAGTTGATTTGGTCGGGGCGAGAGGATTCGAACCTCCGACCCCCACAACCCCATTGTGGTGCGCTACCAGGCTGCGCTACGCCCCGACTGATCAACTGAAACAAAAAGAGCGACCTGGTGTCGCCCTTTTCTCTTCGAACTTTTCCAAGCCCTCGCGAGCCCGTAATTCTATCATGCTTTAAGCATTTTTAGCACTTCTTCCAACTCTATTCGAAGTTGCCTGACCACCTGTTGTGCCTGACCGCTGTCTTCCTTTGAGGTTTCACCGGACAACTGCAAGCGCGCACCACCGATGGTGTACCCCTGCTGGTATAACAAGTCTCTGATCGTGCGTATCAACATCACATCATGACGTTGATAGTAGCGACGGTTGCCACGCCGCTTGACCGGCTTAAGGTCAGGGAATTCCTGCTCCCAATAACGCAGCACATGAGGCTTGACGTCACACAAATCACTCACTTCACCGATAGTGAAGTAACGTTTGTTGGGAATCGTTGGCAGTTCGTTATTGTTGCTGGTTTCCAGCATAGGCTTCGACTCGAGCTTTCAATTTTTGACCGGGGCGGAATGTAACTACCCTGCGCGCTGAGATCGGAATCTCTTCGCCAGTCTTCGGATTGCGCCCTGGGCGCTCACTTTTGCTTCGAAGAATAAAGTTACCAAAACCGGAGAGTTTGACATCGTCTCCCTCTTCCAGTGCCGATCTTACTTCTTCAAAAAACTGTTCTACGAACTCTTTGGCTTCACGCTTGTTGAGTCCGAGTTCATCAAAAAGCATTTCTGCCATTGATGCCTTGGTTAACGCCATTATTTATGTCCTGAGTGTCGCGCCAAAATCATCGGTTAAACCGTTAAGGATGCGTGACATCGCCGAGTCTATTTTCTTGTCGTCAAGAGTGGCGGAAATATCCTGTAAAATCAACCCTAAAGCGACACTTCTTAGACCTTTCGTAATGCCCTCGCCGGTATAGACATCGATAACCCGTACCTCTTTGAGTATCTCCGGGGCATTGCGTATCACACATTCTTCTATCATCGAGTAAGTGATTTCACTGTCCAGGGTGACCGACAAATCCCGGCGCACCGATGGAAATTTCGAAATCTCGGTAAACGCCGGTATTTTTGCCTGTGCTAAAGCAGACAGTTCAATCTCAAACAATATTGGAATTTGCGACAAATCCAGCATTTTCTGAAGCTTTGGATGCAAAGTTCCTATCCAGCCTACAGTTATTCCATCTACGACTATCCCTGCGCTCATACCGGGATGCAGTGCCGGATGTGAGGCTGATTCTATGCTGAACGTCGTGCCATTCGCTAACTTCATAATAGCTTCTACATCTGCTTTTGCGTCATAAAAGTCTGCAGCCATGGTTTTCTGACTCCAATGCGCCGGTGAACGCACCGCAGCAACCAGACCTGAGAGACAAGGTATTTGTTCTAAATCAGCACCTTGCTGAACAAACTTTAGACCACACTCGAACAAGCGAATATCGCTTTGCTGTCGATTAAGGTTGCTCTTAAGTGTTTCGCAAAGCCCCGCCCATAATGTACTGCGCATGACCCCCATATCTGACGAAATCGGATTCGACAGTACCAGCGATTCCTGTCCGGGTGAGAATAGATCCTGAGCATGTTGATCGATAAAACTGTAGCAAACCACCTCTTGATAACCCCGATCTACCAGCAACTGCTGGATTCTGGATCTCTTAAGCTCTGACTCTGCGGATTTTCCGATTTCAGGCTGAAATCCCGGATTCGTCCTGGGGATGTTTCCATAACCATGCACTCGCGCGACTTCTTCCATTAAATCCTCTTCAATGGCAATGTCATAGCGATAGCTCGGTGAGCGGGCATTCCAGCCGTCGGCAGTCGATACCAGCTCGATTCCCAGTCTGGTCAGAATGTCGGTAATGACATCATCCGGCACATGTATACCCAGAAACTTGTCAATCCTGGCCCGCCTTAGAGGCACATCGGCGAAGGATCGATCAAGCGTTTCATTGCCTGCCTCAAAAATCGGACCCGCGTCGCCGCCACTGATTTCTATCAGTAACTGGCTGGCTCTCTCGATTGCCTGATGCTGCAGACCACTGTCGACCCCGCGTTCGAATCTTTGCGCTGAGTCCGTGTAGGCGTTGTAGCGACGAGGTTTGCCGGCGATACCCAGGGGCGTAAAAAGTGCCGCTTCCAGCAGCACATTTTTGGTCGCTGTGGTGACGCCGGTAGAGTCTCCTCCCATAATCCCGGCAATCGCCACCGGCCCCTGATGATCGGTGATTAGCGTGGTATCGGAATCCAGGACCACGTCTCGACCATCAAGCAGTGTTAGTTTCTCTCCCTCGGCCGCGCACCGGACTCGTATGCCGCCAGTGAGCTTATCCAGATCAAACGCATGCATCGGCTGCCCGAATTCCATCATGACATAGTTAGTCACATCTACCGCAGTAGAGATAGATCTGATACCGCTTCGCCGCAGTTTTTCAACCATCCATAGTGGCGTAGCTGCAGAGGCATCAATACCCTTTATCACCCGCCCGACGTAGTTGGCACAACAGCTCTCTGCGGCTACCTCCAACGCAAAGGTGTCCTGATGTTTAACCGTCACAGCGGAAAATTGTGGTGGTGTGTGCGGCACATTGTTGCGAGCACTTAACTCCCGGGCAACACCTCGAATACTCAGACAGTCACCACGATTAGGGGTCAGATCTATCTCGATAATGTGGTCATCCAGTGCCAGGTACTCTTTGACGGACACCCCCAGTGGTGCAGACGCCGGTAGCTCGTGCAGACCATCTGACTCTTCAGAAAGTTGCAGCTCCGCTGCCGAACACAACATTCCATCTGATTTCACACCACGCAGTTTGGTACTTTTAATTTTAAAATTACCGCCCAGCACAGCACCTACTCGTGCAAACGGTATACGGATACCTGCACGCGCATTTGGCGCACCACAAACCACGTTATGCAATTCACCGGTGCCGTCGTCTACTTTACAGACTCGCAGGCGGTCAGCATCCGGGTGTTGTTCAGCGCTTTCAATCAGCCCGACAACAACGCCTTCAAAATCGCCGCCCGCGGATGCATAATCATCTACCTCAAGACCAAGCATGGTTAGCTGCTCGGCCAGTTGTTCGGAACTTATATCAAGATCCACCCATTCGCGGACCCACGCTTCACTGAATTTCATAATCGTGTCCGCCGTTAGTTGAACTGTCGCAGGAAGCGCAGATCATTCTCAAAAAACATTCGCAGGTCATCAACGCCGTAACGCAACATGGCCAGACGCTCAACACCCATACCGAATGCATAGCCGGAATATTCCTGCGAATCGATACCTACGCTTTTAAACACCTCGGGATGGACCATGCCGGCCCCCAGCACTTCCAGCCACTTGCCGCCACCTATGCGAATATCAACTTCTGTGGACGGTTCAGTAAACGGAAAATACGAAGGTCGAAATCGAGTTTCAACATTATCCTGATCAAAAAAGCGTTGCAGAAACATATCCAGGTGCCCCATCAGGTCAGAGAAGGCGATATCTTTTCCAACCAGTAGTCCCTCAACCTGATGAAACATCGGCGTGTGGGTCATGTCAGAATCACAGCGATAGACACGTCCCGGTGCGATAATCCGGATGGGTGGAGGGTTGTTTTCCATAAATCTGATCTGCACTGACGAGGTATGTGTGCGCAGCAATTTTCCACCATCAAAATAGAAAGTATCGTGCATTGCACGGGCAGGATGATGTGCAGGAATATTTAACGCTTCAAAGTTGTAGTACTCGTCTTCAACCTCGGGGCCTTCGGCCACCGTAAAGCCCAGATCGGCAAACAACGCACTGATGCGTTGAATCGTGCGGGTGACAGGGTGCAGACCGCCGGTCACCTGACCACGACCCGGCAGCGTTACATCGATGGCCTCACTCGCCAGTCGCTCTTCCAGTTGCGCGGCCTCCAGCTCACCACGTCTTGCTTCAATCGCCTGTGCGAGTTGTCTTTTGCCCTCATTTATACCCTGACCTGCCGCCTTTTTTTCCTCCACCGGCAGCGATCCAAGGCTTTTCAGCATTTCCGTCAGCTGACCTTTCTTACCCATAAACTCCACTCGCACACCATCGAGCGTGGCCAGATCGGAAGCCTCGTCAATGGCGCTTCGTGCGCGTTGAATTAGTTCGTCTATCTGCATATTCGTTCCGTATTACCCGCGGTTATTTGCAGCGGTCGTCATGGGTTTTCAAGATCACAAACAAAAACGGGAAAAGACATCAAGATGTCTTTTCCCGTCGACTGAAGTTGTTCTGAGCGGCGGCTGGTGGCCACCGCGCAGAGCAGGCAGCTTATGCCGCTTGCATTCCTGTCGTCTGCAGGCCTGCTTTTGCTTTCTCTGCTAACTGCGCGAACGCAGCTGAGTCATGAACAGCGATATCTGCCAGGCACTTGCGGTCGATTTCAATTCCAGCCTTGTTCAAGCCGTCCATAAATCGACTGTAAGACATATCGCACTGACGTGCGGCCGCATTGATTCTGGCAATCCACAGAGAGCGAAACTGACGTTTTCTCTGGCGACGATCACGGTAGGCATATTGACCGGCTTTGGTGACAGCCTGCTTGGCAACGCGAAATACTTTACTGCGCGCACCACGGTAGCCTTTGGCCTGCTTTAATACTTTTTTGTGTCGGGCGTGAGCCTGGACACCGCGTTTTACTCTTGGCATATCAGCGCTCCCTTATGCGTACGGCAACATTTGAATGACAAGAGCCTTGTCGGCATCGTGTACCTGACACTTATTGCGTAAATGACGCTTACGCTTGGTGCTTTTCTTGGTCAGGATATGGCGAAGATGGCTTTGCTTGCGCTTGAAGCCGCCTCCACCTGTCTTTTTGAAGCGCTTTGCAGCGCCACTGTTACTTTTAATCTTTGGCACAATGAACTCCCGTTCTATTAATAATTATCGAATCCCGGCTGAGTCGGAGTTGTACTCAGCGCGAGCCAGTGAGGATTATTTACCCGACACGTCAAAAATCAGCAAGCCCGCAAAGGCCTACGTCTTTTTGGGTGCCAGTACCATCACCATTTGTCTGCCTTCAAGTTTCGGGAATTGTTCAACAATTGCCAATTCTTCAAGGTCTTTTTCCACGCGCTGCAGAAGCTTAAGTCCGAGATCGCGGTGTGCCATCTCTCTGCCTCTGAAACGCAGGGTAATTTTGGTTTTGTCTCCAACTTCCAGAAACCTGACCAGATTGCGTAGTTTAACCTGATAGTCGGCCTCTTCGGTACCCGGTCTGAACTTTATTTCTTTAAGCTGAACCTGCTTTTGTTTTTTCTTCGCGCTATGTTGCTTCTTGTTTAGCTCGAATTTGAACCGTCCGTAGTCCATTATTTTACAGACAGGCGGGTCTACATTAGGTGATATTTCAACCAAATCCAACCCAGCTTCTTCTGCTGTTTTGATCGCTTCGTCAATACCGACGACCCCGACCTGTTCTCCGTCCTGCCTGATCAGCCTGACTTGCGAAACCTCAATTTCTTGATTCCGCCGATTTGCTTTTGGTGCAGCTATGGAATTAGTCCTCCAAAGGATCACGTCCGCGAGACGCAATTTCAAGTTTTAACCCTGATACCAGAGTATCAAGATCCATGGGACCCAATTCTGACGCATCGCGAGTGCGCACAGAAACTTTGCCTGATTCGATTTCCTTGTCTCCTATGACAAGCATATAAGGAACCCTGCCCAGGGTAGCTTCGCGAATCTTAAGGCCAATCTTCTCATTTCTCAAGTCAGAATGTGCCCTGAGACCTTGATCTGACAAGGTTTTTTCAAGATTTTTGCAATAATCCTGCTGTTTATCGGTGATATTGATTATTCGCACCTGAGTCGGCGCCAGCCACAACGGCATTTTGCCTTCGTGGTTTTCAATAAGAATACCGATAAAACGCTCAAAAGAGCCAAGTATAGCCCGATGTAGCATAACCGGGGCCTGACGTTCACCATTAGCGTCGACAAAATTCGCGTCCAGCCGTCCCGGCATGGAAAAATCCACCTGCATTGTGCCACATTGCCAAACCCGGCCTATACAATCTTTTAACGAAAACTCGATTTTCGGACCATAAAAGGCCCCTTCGCCTGGAAGTTCCTGCCAGTCCAGCCCTTTTGCATCCAGAGCATCTGCCAGGGCTTTCTCTGATTTGTCCCAGCTTTCATCACTGCCAACCCGGTTTGCCGGCCGAGTCGACAAGCGGTAGATCACCTCGGTAAATCCAAAATCATCATAAACCGAATGCAGAAAATCAATAAAAGTGGCGCACTCTTCCTGAATTTGCTGTTCTGTACAAAATATATGCCCGTCATCCTGAACAAACCCGCGCACCCGCATAATGCCATGCAGGGCCCCGGATAGTTCGTTGCGGTGGCAGGATCCGAATTCCGCTAGTCGCAACGGCAACTCTCTGTAGCTTCGCAGTCCCTGGTTAAACACCTGAACATGGCACGGGCAGTTCATCGGTTTGAGAGCAAACTTCCGATCATCGGTCGATACCGCAAACATATCATCGCCAAATTTGTCTGCGTGGCCTGATTTTTCCCACAGCGACATATCGACAAGTTGCGGTGTGCGGATTTCTTTATAACCCTGCTCTTTCTGGCGTTCACGCATATACTGTTCAACTGCCTGATAGATAGTCCAGCCGTCGGCATGCCAAAACACCATTCCGGGCGCTTCTTCCTGCAGGTGGAACAAATCCAGTTGCTTGCCAATTTTGCGATGATCACGCTTTTCGGCTTCTTCAAGACGGTGCAGGTAGGCTTTGAGATCTTTCTTGCTCGCCCACGCTGTGCCGTAAATCCGTTGCAGCATGGCGTTATCCGAGTCGCCTCGCCAGTAGGCACCGGCTAGTTTCATGAGTTTAAAATGCCCCAGATGCCCGGTATTCGGCACATGTGGACCACGACATAAGTCAGTGAAGTCATCCTGCTTATAAAGCGAAAGAATCTCATCCGCAGGTATATCGCGGATAATCTCGGCTTTGTAGTCTTCCGATAACCCATCAAAAAAGGCAACCGCATCGTCGCGGCCTATTTCGCTACGCTCTATCGGAATCGCTTTTTTGGCAAGTTCGCCCATACGCTTTTCGATTGCGTCCAGATCATCTGGCGTAAAAGGTCTTTCGTAGGAGAAATCATAGTAAAAACCGTCTTCGATCACCGGGCCAATGGTGACCTGAGCCTCTGGATACAACTGCTTTACGGCCTGCGCCATCAAATGCGCTGTCGAGTGCCTGATTAGATGCAGGCCGTCTTCGTCACGCGATGTCACTATGGCCAGTTGAGCATCGCTTTCTATTAGCGTGGATGCGTCACACAGGACACCGTCTATGTGTCCGCCAAGCGCCGCTTTGGCAAGCCCCGGGCCGATATCCAGCGCCACATCATAAATAGACACAGCATTGCTGTAGTCACGTTGACTACCGTCTGGAAGAGTAATTGTTGGCATTGCGAAAATCCTGTCAGTGGTGACCCATACGCGAGGCCACTTGGTTGGTGTTTTTGAAGGAGAGATCTATGATTGTGCTGGCCGGCTGTGAAACAAGCCCGGTCCTACCCAGTATAGTTGAAAACAACATTCCTGATAGTTTTTTCATACCATACCCACCTCACCTATCTCTCTTGTACAGATTGATTGGTCGCTGCCAGCTTACCTGCAATCGCCCTGACTGCATTTATTTGTGTTTCCAGTGCCATAGAGGCAAGGTCAGCGCGTTGTTCCAGTTCAAGCTGACGTTTCGTTTCAGTTGCAGATATCAGATGGCTGACCTGCGAGGGCATGTAAGGCAGATGCACAAATCCGCACCTTGTACCAGGTAACTCACCTGAACAATATTCAAGTGTGTGATACATAATCGCATTGCACAAAAAGGTGCCCGCCGAATTGGAAAGTCTTGCAGGTATCCCGCATTCCAGAACAGCCGCTAACACACCGTCGAGTGGTAACGTTGAGTCAAAGGCCGCAGGGCCATCCTTCACTACCGGTCCTTCATAGGTATCACCGGAATTGTCTCTAATTTCGAATCGCGAATAATTCGCCGCCAGTCGCTCCAGCCGTATCATCTTTTCACCCGGCGCCAGGCCGAGACACAGCACTACCTCAGGCCGATGTACATCAATCAGTCCGATTATATTTTCGCGCAGATTATGATTAGTGACCGGAAGCACCCTGCCAACAACGGTGGACTGACCAAACGACTCACCATCAAGAGCCGATGCGACTTCTGCAGATGGATTATCAGCACGACCACCATAGCCCTCAAACCCGGTGATTAGTATTGTTTCTGGCATAGGATCTATTGCTACCTGTTAGCACTGGCCATTAGGAGTGTGCGCGGCAGAATGTCAGCTACTGCGAACGCGCACTGATCTTGCGACAACCCGCAACGCCGGCGCTCATTTTATCACCAGACTCTCGATTACGCTGTGATATTGATCCACCAGCTCATCGATATAAAAACGACTGACGTCAACGCGCAACGACTGGCTTGACTCCACGGTCCTACGCAATTTATCAAACAACGCGGTAGCTTCGTCAGAATCACCATCATACAGCTGTGACGCAGGTACATACTCTGGATAGGCAACTCGATCAGGCGCCACCGGAATACAACCTCTGGATATCGCTTGCAGTAAACTCAGCCCCTGAAAATCATGAATCGCTGTGGATACTACAATATCCGCCTGATCAAGTATCTTGTTGTACTGCTCTGACGGCTGATGCCCCCAGGTGATAATCTTGTCCTCGAAGCGGTGCGCGGCCACATTGAAACACCCGGGAATTTCTCTGAAAGACTGTCCCATCACATGCAATCGAAAATCTACACCGGCAATTTCCAGCTTATTGATCGCGTCAAAAAAAACCTCCGGTTGTTTGTCATACTCCCACCGGTGATTCCAGACAATCTCTACCGGCGTATGAATAGGAACCTTCCCCGTCTCAGGTATTTTTTTATCTGAATAGATTGGCACAGGTAAAACAGTGGAACTGTCCATCGATATCGCCAACACGTCGCGTGGAACACCATCGGGCATTTTTTTTAGCAACGCCTGCGCCCCCTGATAAAACGAATCCATATTAAACTGCGAGTTAAACAGAATTCGATCTGCACAAAGTGCACTGTAGATGCTGGTGAGTTGCACATTAACAATATTACTGCCGGGCTTCGTCATCGGGGAGGCAAACTGATTTTCATGAAAATAGATCAGTGTCGGTATCGATGCCAACGCTGGAACAAATCCACGCAGACTGCAAAGATCTACCATTGATGTTGCAATGATCAGATCGTAGTGTGCGGACAATTGCTCTGCATGAGAAAAGGCATAGGTCAGTCCATTACCGCGCGCGCGCCAGAAAAAATGGCGATCAGGCAGTGCCAGAACCGTCCAGTGATACTGCGGCATAGCGTCAATCAGGATATCGCGCCAGTGCCGGTGGCTTGCCGCGTCATAGCCGGACAACAACAGTATTCGTTTTTTTGTCAAGGACAACGCCACCATGCAATAAATGACAAACATTCTAACGCCTGTTGCACTAATTTGGCGCAATTCCTCGCAGACAGGTCAACAGTGCATTCACTTTTCGCGCATCATTCTGCCGGCTAAACACTTAACTTCGGCGGGAATAACGTGCTAGATTGTTTGCACCAGCTAACGGTATAAATTTCCCGATGGCTGCTGGTGGAACAAGGCACTACACTGAGGCAGATCAGCAGTCCAGTTAACAACCCCGAAACAGCGGAATGAAAATGAAATTTACGATTGAATATTGCATGATGTGAAACTACGAGCCGAAAGCTCTCCGTGCGAGAGATCGACTCATGGGATCACCGACAGCAGAAGTTACCCTGATCGAAGGGTCCGGCGGCGTTTTTGAAATCACCAGAGACGGGCAACTTGTCTTCTCAAAAAAGGCACTTAACCGGTTTCCCGAAGATAGCGAACTGGATGCTTTAATAAATGTTTAAGAACCGGTGTCCGGGCAAGGCAACTAAGCGCGGGCGGCGTCGCTCCTACACCCCTGTTTGAACCCGCCATTGCGCCGCATACAAGCCATCAGACACAATCAATTCAGCATGAGTTCCCATCTCGGAAATTCTGCCGTTGTCGACAACAACGACGGTATCCGCTGTGACAATAGTGGACAGTCGATGCGCTATCACCACCAGGGTTCTATTGACAGAGACCCTTGCCATCGAACGCTGAATTGCGGCTTCAGTCTCGTTGTCTACCGCGCTGGTCGCTTCATCGAGTATCAGTATTGGCGGATCCTTAAGTATCGCTCTTGCCAGCGACAAGCGCTGACGCTGACCACCAGACAGTTTGACACCGCGCTCACCGACAGGCGTATCAAGCCCCTGCGGTAACTTTTCTATAAACTCCCACGCTTCGGCAGCTTTGGCGGCCTCGGTGATTTCTAACGCGGTGGCGGTCGGGCGACCATAGGCAATGTTGTCTCCGATGCTGCCATCAAACAAAAATGGCTCCTGACTCACCAGCCCTATCGAGCCGCGAAGACTGCTAAGCGACAGCTCCTGCAACGGGATATTGTCGATCAATATCAGGCCGCTTACAGGCTCATAGAAGCGCAGCAGCAACTTTACAATGGTTGATTTTCCGCTGCCGGTAGCACCAACCAACGCGGTAGTTTTTCCAAAAGGAATGTCCAGCGAAAAGTTCGTAAGACCTGCACCCGAGCCAGCGTATTTAAAACTGACATCACAAAACGATAGGGTCCCGGTCACAGCATCGCCCAGTTGCAGGGTGCCTTTATCAATCACCTGCAACGGAGTATCAATGAGTCCCAGTATTCTGCGCGTGCTCGCCATCGCCCGTTCGTACAGATCAATAGTTTTGGCCAGACCGGTCAGCGGCCACAATAATCGTTGGGTCAGAAACACCAGTACCCCGTAGGCCCCCACATTAAGGTCCCCTTCCAGCGCCAGCAAGGCACCATAGACGAATGTGAACAGAAAGCCGGCAAGTATTGCCATCCGTATTACCGGTATGAACGCCGAGCTTACAGCGATGGCGCGACTGTTGGCCTGCACATACGCTTCGCTTTGCTCACTAAGAGCTTTCGCTTCACGCGCTTCGGCGGTAAAGGACTTGATGGTCGCTATGCCACCAATATTGTTAGACAGCCGGTTGGCCAGCTGGCCCACCTGCTCACGCACATTTGCATACAGTGGCGTGGCACGCCTTAGAAAATAGAACGCACCCCAGATAATGACGGGTATCGGTGTAAAAGCCAGTAGCGCAATAGTGGGGGACAGATAAAAGAACACAGCACCCACCAGCACAACGGTGACGAAGGTCTGCAACAGGTCGTTGACGCCACCGTCCAGAAATCGTTCCAGCTGATTTACATCATCGTTAAGTATAGACACCAGCTCACCGGAACTGCGCGACTCGAAATAGGCCAGCTCCTGTCGCTGCACCTGTTCATAGGCATCCTGACGCATCTCCGCCTGCAGTCGTTGCGCCAGGTTACGCCATAAAACTAAATGAAAATACTCAAACAGTGACTCCCCTGCCCACACAAAAAACGTCAATACAGCAAGCGCCATAATTTGTGATTCAGCGGAGGTGAATCCCAGAGATGCAACGAAACTGCCCTCCTGATTTACCACTACATCGATCGCTATGCCAATCAAAATCTCCGGCATGACATCGAATACTTTATTGACTACAGAACAAGTACCGGCCAGCCAGATACGACGCCGATGCCCACGCGCATATCTGATCAGCGCGGCAAGTGCCTGCAGGCTTCCACCCTCTGCTTCTGAATTGTTATCAATAACGACTTGTTTCGCGGGCATCGAGAGAAGTTTACGGCACGCTACACTATTGAGCGTACCACGCTGACGGCATGCTGCCAGTGGCTACTTTGCGGGTCTTTCGAACCTCACAGCACCGGTAAGCTCAATCCCTTCTTCAGTAAAATCGAGCATATAGTTCATATTACCTCTGGGGTAGGCTTTTAAAAACTCAAGAATAGTTTCGGTATCTTCAGAGCTCTTAGCCGAGGACTCCATGACAGTGGTTACCTTATCTATCAGCTGACCAGTATCGACAGCCACCTGATAAAAACCTTCCACATCGCTTCCCCCCAACCGGTTTGCGTAATCAGTGCCCTTTTCGCCACTGTAAATCACAATATTCTTACCTTTAACGGCCGCTTTGATTTGAATATCTTCGGGCACTGGCAATGGCAACATCTCGTTTAAAGACATTTCTGTGCCGTCCAGCGGCAACTCGGCAAGCATACCCAGTTGCGGCATCATTTTTAAGGTTTGCACCAACAGCGCCGGGTCAGCAGCCGATATGGCAATGGCTGTATCAATGGATTTCACTGGATCCTGAGGAGTCGAGACATCGGCATCAACATCAAAAACGTTAAATGCCATGCCCTGCACGCCACGTGCAAGACCACCAAACATCACCACCCCCATCGAGGCGGCACTGAGGTCGGCTGAGGCCATCCCGTTGAGATGTGCTAACAGCGAACACTCATACTTGACACCAGCCAGCAACTGACTGAACTGACCGACTGCCTGTGCAAGACGGTCTACGGTGATCCCCAGCCCCACCGACACCATCGCCTGCCCGGAGGACTGTGAGGCTGGTACTACACCTCGCAACAGCATTAACGTATCACGCAGTAACTCATGCTTTACCACCACTGCCAGGTGT
>CAKZVB010000105.1 GCA_937922015.1 uncultured Granulosicoccaceae bacterium | reverse complement strand
TTTCCGTCCTTTTGAAAGTGGCTCATACAGCCGGGGACCCGCTTCGAGGAAACGCCGTGGATAGCTGCTTAAGGCAGCGCGCCAGATCTGCCCGCAACAGCAGATATCCAGGCAGTGAACCAAAGCATGGTGATTCGTTTTTATGCCATTTTGGCTAACCCGGGATTTGAATTGCCTCGCAACATGAGCGATAGCAACAAGGGTGGTTTGGCGGTAAATAAGGGCTAGTGGGCCACAAAGGGTTAAGAAAGGGCGCAGATTGCCGATCTCCAGAGCAAGAGTCGGGCTGCTGTGCATGTCTCTTGCTGAGACATATACGGCGAATAAGAATACAAAATAAAAAGAGAGAATTGAGCCTTGATTGAAAGTGACACCAGTCGGGATTCCGAAGAGTTGAATGTACTTGCAGGAAGATACGGCAGTACAGAGTATGAGTTATTCGGATTGGCGTTCTACGATTGTCATGGTTATCAGGCCGATGAGTGCATGTTGCAGGATCTATTCATGGAATTTCTGCAAAGCGGACAGGCTCCGCAATGGTTGAGAGCCTACGTGAAACGGCGTATTTGCAGTTCTGAAATTCCTGCCGATTCAATCCGTAAATCTGCTTTTTTAACCACCGGCGCCAGTTCGGCAATCGTCAAGTGGCGTCCCAGTGTCGAATTGTTTTCTTTTACCCTGATCGGCTCAATGGCGAGCTCCGATTACCAGCCGGTTTCTGATTCTCAGGAATAATCCCTCTGCGCCGGTTTCCCCGGCGTTAACTCAGTGCACACCTGGACCGGAATCGATTATCATTCGCGCAGGCTATAGAACTGCCTGCCGGTTAATGATGAGTGTGCAACATGCCCAAAGCGAGTGAATTAAAAAAAGGCCAGGTCGTCGAAATGGACGGTGAGCCCTGGTCCGTCAAGCAGGTGGAATCCAAGAGCCCGTCTTCCCGCGGTGCATCAACGCTTTATAAGGTTCGCTTCTTTCACGTTAAAACCAAGCAGAAACGCGACGAATCTTTTAAAGGGGAAGACTTTCTGCGCGATGCAGATTGTCAGCGTGTAGTGGTTCAATATTCCTACCGTGATGGCGACTCGTATAATTTCATGAATATGGAAGACTATACCCAGTACATTCTGAACGAATCCGATCTTGAAGGTCAGTGTGAATACCTTGTCGAGGGCCAGGAAGATATATACGCGCTGCTGCTGGATGGCGAGATTGCCGGTATTGAGCTGCCGACGTTTGTGGAGATGGATATTGTTGAAACAGGGCCGTCGATTAAAGGCGCCAGTGCGACTGGCAGGACCAAGCCTGCGACGTTGTCTACTGGTCTGGAAATTCAGGTACCTGAGTACCTGGAATCCGGTGAAAAGATCAGGGTTACGTGTGCGACGGGGAAGTTCTCAACGCGGGTTAGTTAGTACCCCGGTTGCCTGATCCGGATGCGATACCAGGCACGCTGATCAGGCTTCTGGAATGAGCCCGGCCAGTCCTTGTACGACTTCGGCGTTTGGCAGCTTTAACATTTCGTCGGGTGGCAGGAGAAGTTTTGATGATCGGTTGCCGCCTCCGAGGATAATTTCATCACACTCCATTACACGGCTGTCTATCCACAGCGGCAGTGTGTCTGGCAGGGCGATTGGCGTTACGCCGCCCAGCTCCATACCGGTTAACTCTTTTGTGGTTTCGGGGTTGGCAAACGAAATTCTGCGCACGCCAAGCTTTTTGCGTACGGTTTTATTTACGTCGAGCCTGCAGTTGGCCAGGACGACACAGCAGGCGTAAACCGGTTCTCCCTTTGTTGATCCCACCACCAGAGCGTTGGCGGATTGTTCGGGCTTGTAACCGTACTTCTCACAGAACTCCGCCGTGTCGGCCAGTGCGGGGTCACAGGCCAGTGCCTTGTGCTCAATAGATAAAGATTGCAGTACTGTCTGCACCTGCGGGTGTAAAAGTGTGCTGGTCATGGTGGCGTAACCTTTTTATTTTATTAGCTTATACAGCAATTTACTCTAAACAGGGTGGTGATGGTTAGATAGTGCCGGTCCGGTCGCCCATTCAAGGATTTCAATGTCAGGACGCAGAGCTTACTTGGGATTGTTTTATTCTAAACCTTAATATCGGAACTTTGCCATGTGCACAAAAATTGCCGCAGGTCTAATTTTGCTATCGATGAGCGCGCTTTCCGGATGTACGGCCATCGCTATTGTTGATGCCGCAGCCAGTACCGTTGTCGGTGTCGGTAAAGTTGCAGTAAAGGGGGTAACGGCTACCACCGGTGCGCTTATTCCTGACGGTGAAAAAGACAAGAAAAAGGATCAGGTGATCGGGTCAATCGAAGAGTAAGTCAACGCGCGTTGCCATGACCTGCTTTTCTTTAAAAATTAAACTCACTCCACACCGGAGCATGATCAGAAGGTTTCTCCATGCCCCGGATATCATAATCGATCCCGCTATCAACCAATGTATCTGTCAGCGGTTTGGTCGTTACTATGTGGTCAATGCGAAGGCCGCTCTTAGGTGATCTTTCGAAGCCTCGGGTTCGGTAGTCAAACCAGCTTAAATACTCGGTGGAGTCTGGATATTTAATCCGGTAGGTATCGTCCAGTCCAAATGCGCTGAGTTTCTCAAACCATTCACGTTCCTCTGGCAGGAAGCTGACGTTGCCTTTACTCAGCCAGGCTTTAACACTCTTTTCACTGATACCTATGTCAGCATCTACCGGTGCAATGTTAAAGTCGCCGATTACGGCAATGGGGTCACTGGCATTGTGATCGTCGTTGAGGTGTCTGGTGAGACCTTCATAGAATTTTCGTTTATCGGGGAATTTGGTTTCGTGATCGCGTCTTTCGCCATTGGGGAAGTAACCATTCATCACCGTAAGCGGATTGCCGTCTCTGGTTTCAAACGTGCCGGTGATCAGGCGTCTTTGTGATTCTTCGGTGTCACCAGGCAGGCCCTTGGTTACAGATTTAAAGGGATAGCGTGACATCAACGCGACACCGTAGTGGGTTTTCTGACCGTGAAATTCAACGTGGTACCCCATGTCGCAAATTTCTTCGAGTGGAAAATCCAGGTCCGGAACTTTGGTTTCCTGAAGGCCGATTATCTCAGGTGAGTGTTTGTCGATAAGTGCTTCGAGCTGGTGAAACCTCAGGCGCAGACTGTTGACATTGAATGAGACAATTTTCATTTACGTTGGTCCGTAATATTTAAAGTTCAAGCCGTTACGCTGTCATTAAATAGTAAGCGGTTGGTCGTTGTTTATAATAACGTTGTTCTATCAGGCGATGCCGAAAACCCTGACCAGATCAAGAACACATCTCAATTGTGACAGTGCGCGTAGCGTTTCATCAAGTTGAGTTTGCAGCCCTTCGAGCTCGTCAGCACGCACTGATTTGTTGCGAAGTGACAGCTGTTTTAGTCTTTCCAGCTCTCCACCAAGGCTTTGTTGCGCATTGGCGATTGCCTGCTCTCTTAAGCTTACCACCGCCTGATTGGCGATTTCTTCTGCTTTGGTGAGTTGCTGTTGTAGCTGCGCCCGTTTAACCGAAACAAGTTGTTTGGCCAATGGTTTTTTAATTGAATGGAAAGACTGGTCGAGTTCATCGCGCGGGAAATTTTCGGTCAGATCGTCACATGCCTCGTTTAATACGACTCGAAGCAACTCACCATTCATGTATTGTTCGACGGCCAGATGTCTGGGGGCGGGACAATCAAAAACATAGTGAGCTTCCAGCAGAACACTGCCGCGCACCAGTGATTCATCCTGCATGGCACCGACCAGTACCTGGCCGAATCCACCAGAGATGATTTGTTCCATAGCAGTCTGCACCAGCGGGTGTTCCCAGGATAAAAACTGAATATCTTCTCTGGCCAATGCCACATGCCTGCGGAAGGTAATGGTGGTGCCTTCATCCGGCAGACCTGGAAACTCACTTACCGCCAGGTGCTCGCCGGGGGTGATGATATAGGCATGTGCAGACTGATCTTCAATTTCGACCCCTAAGTTATCGAGTGCCTGGTCCATGTATCTATTAAGCGTGTTGTCTGTGTCGTAGGAGACGATCTCTTCAATGATAGGTGATGAGACTGATTCGCGATGTGAACTCAGCTCTAGTAGCCGATCGCGGCCCTGTTCAATTTGTTCTCTTTTCCTGGCGGCCAGAATAGCTGCTTCGTCGATCAAATCGTTAAATTCTGATGCTTGAAGTTCGAGGTTTAATCCGCTGGTGAACTTTTCTGCGAGTTCGTGTTTCACTTGCTCGCCTACCTGACAGGTTTGTTCAAACGCATTCAGGCCATCGTGATACCAGCGCTGTAGAAATTCATCGGTAGATCCTTTCAGGCAGGGTACTAATATTTTGATGGTTTGCGTCTGACCGATTCTGTCCAGTCGTCCTATGCGTTGTTCAAGCAGATCTGCGTTATCCGGCAGATCAATCAGAATCAGGTGATGCAGGAATTGGAAGTTCCGGCCTTCACTGCCGATTTCTGAGCAAAGCAGAATCTGGCTGCCGGTCTCTTCATCAGCAAAGTACTCGGCTGCGCTGTCGCGTTCGATGATCGACATTTCTTCGTGAAATACGGCGGCGTGAATGCCAAACCTGGTACGCAGTTCTTCGCGCAGCGCTTCAACCCGTTTTACGCTTTTGCAAATCAACAGAACTTTGTCGGGAGCAATTTCTTCGAGCTTGTCGCCCAGCCAGTCGCAGATGCTTCCCGACTGCAGCGAGTAGGGTTCGTGTACACGTTCAGGGAAGCCACTGACCGCACTGCGAGTATTTCGAAACATGACACGACCAGTGCCGTGCAGATCGATCATCTCGCTCACAATGTCGGTGTTGTTGTCTGCACTGATTTCCAGTTGATCGAGGCTTTTTTGCAGATCTGCTGACAGCGGTTTGTCAGCGAGCAGGGTGGTGGCGATGTCTGCCATGGTTCGGTAGTTCGCCTCTTCGTCACGGAACTGCTCATGAGAAGGGAAGCGATGTGGGTCAAGCAACTGCAGTCTGGCAAAGTGACCGGCGTTGCCCAGTTGCTCCGGTGTGGCTGTCAGTAATAGCAGCGAGGGAATGCTGGCAGCCAGTGCTGCCACGCAACCGTAGGGACTGTTGTCCTGCCCGGGTAGAGTTAGATCATCCGGTGTCTCCAGATGATGTGCCTCATCGACAATCAGAGTGTCCCATCCGGCGCTCAGCGCATGATGGCGAATTTTTTCCTCGGATAGTAAAAACGGCAGGGTGGTGAGTACCAGTTGTCGATCGAGAAACGGATTTCCCTCGGTTGCTGATTCCAGTGATTCCTCGTACATCATGTCGTCCATGATGCTGAATTTCAGATTGAAACGACGACGCATTTCGACCAGCCATTGGTGTAACAGTGGTTCCGGCACAATCACTAATACACGACTTATTGCGCCACGCGTCAATTGCTGATGAATGATCAGTCCGGCCTCGATGGTTTTACCAAGACCCACCTCGTCCGAAAGCAGTACCCGGGGGTTTAGTCGGTTGGCAACTTCGTTGGCAATATAGAGTTGATGCGGAATTAGTTCGGCGCGTGCACCGCAAAGGCCAAACACCTGGGATCTCACCAGTTGTTGTTGCATCTCGCGAGTTTGAAGCCGGATATGATAACGACGCTCGCGGTCAAACTGACCGTTGAGCAGTTTGTCGGACGGGCGATTAAACAGCGTGAAGTTATCGAGCTGGGTTTCACTCAGGGTGATGTCTTCGCCGTCAACCGTAGTGCCGTAGTAGACCACCAGGCCGTCGACTTCTTCCAGGTCGGTGACAATGATCTCTTTGTTATCCGCACTTTTAATGCGGTCTCCAGCGCCGAAAATCACCCGGGTGAGCGGGGCGGTTTCAGCAGAATAGGTGCGTATTTCCCCACTGGCCATATAGACTATGGTGATTAAGCGGTGTTCGGTTTTTAGAATCGTACCGAGACCCAGATCGGTCTCAGTGTCGCTAATCCAGCGTTGTCCGGGAGAAAAAGTAAGCATTAAATCCTTGTTTCTGGGTCTGGTGCGGCAAATCGGGGGGTGGAGAGTAGTGCTGATGTAAAGCGACAATTCTAATCGCTTGTGGCTGCGCTTTCCATGTCTTTATAGGCTGTTGGCGGCCTGCAGCAAGATGGATGGAGCTGTTTGACCTCGATAAACGTGATTCGTAGTAGCGCGCTGGCGCAATGCCGGTTCGAGTGAGGCCTGAACGCGCAGCCACCTGTGTAATTTACGTGGCAAATACTTCTTTTACCTGATCTCTCAATGCGTTTTTTTGTACCTTACCCATGGTATTTCGCGGTAGCTCGGAAATTACCCGGTAGATCTTGGGGCGCTTGAAGTTGGCCAGCGAATCAGACATAAATTCCTGAATGCGTTCGATATCAATGGTTTTGTCGTTCTCAGCAACTAGAAATGCCACAATGCCCTCGCCAAAATCGGGGTGCGGTGCAGCGACGACGGCTGATTCAAGCACGTTGTCCTGATCGTCCAGCAGCAATTCCAGCTCTTTCGGGTAGATATTAAAGCCACCGGAAATGATCAGATCTTTGTCACGACCGACAATCTGGATGTAGCCGTCAGCGTCCTTCTTGGCGAGATCGCCGGTGATAAAAAAACCATCCTCTTTTAGCTCTTCGGCGGTTTTTTCGGGCATGCGCCAATAGCCGGAAAAGACATTCGGGCCGCGCACTTCCAGTACACCAATATCACCGGTGTTCATTTCTGCGCCTGATTGAGGGTCTCTGATTTTTATCTCAACACCTGGCAGAGCAAATCCGACGGTGCCGGCTTTTCTCTCGCCGTCATATGGATTCGATGTGTTCATATTGGTTTCAGTCATGCCGTATCTTTCCAGAATACGCTGACCGGTTCGCTGTTCGAATACTTCGTGAGTCTCGGCAAGCAATGGCGCACTACCCGAGATAAACAAACGCATATGATCGACAAGATTGCGGTTTAGACGGGGGTCGGCCAGCAGTCTTGTGTAGAAGGTGGGCACGCCCATTAACGTCGTGGCGTTTGGTAGCTCTGCCAGTACCTCTTCAGTCTTAAAGCCGGGAAGGAATATCATCGTTCCACCGGCAAGCAGCATTATGTTGCAAGCCACAAAAAGACCGTGTGTGTGATAGATCGGCAATGCGTGCAGCAGCACATCAGCACTTGAAAACTGCCAGTACGTTAAGAGAGTCTGTGAGTTAGACAGCAGGTTTGTGTGCGTAAGCATCGCGCCTTTTGATCTGCCTGTTGTGCCGGAGGTGTACAAAATTGCTGCGACGTCTTCGCCGTTGCGCTCAACAGTCGGGAACGTGTTTGCCTGAGTAGTAGTTAACTCCATTAATGTGCCAGAACCGTCGCTGCTTAACGTCAGCAGGGCAGCATTGGCTTTTTTGGCAACATCGCTAAGCTGATCAGAATAACTCTCGTCGCATACTATTAAAGAGGGTTCAGCGTCTGTGACGAAGTAGCTCACCTCTCGTGCAGTATAGGCCGTGTTGAGCGGCAGGAAAATGCATCCGGATTGAATGCACGCGGCATACAAAGCAAGCGCTTCACACGATTTGTTGACCTGCACGGCGACCCTGTCACCCGGCTGCAAGCCCAGCTCTGAAAGCGCATTAGCTATCTGCGCGGCCTGCTTGATAAAGGCTGAGTAGCTGCGCGACGGTTGTCCTGGCTGCCTTAAAAAATCCTTGGAGTTATCTCGGTGGGCGGCGAATAATGAATCGTAAAGCACATTGGCCATCTAGTGGGTTCCGGACTTAAGCAGAGATGGAATTATAACCAATTCAGAGTCAGGCGGTGCTGTTGTGATCTGTTGCCATTGAACAAGACGTTTTTCCGGCACCTCCTGGGGTGAGAAAGACAGGTGACGAGGGTTTCAAAAGCAAGTTGTGACGATTTTTGTTAAGTGACTCGCATATGTCATTTTTTGGCCCGGAGCAGTTTAGCAAGCGACGTGCTGGAGATTTAGAATGTTGAGGTGACAATCAGCAATTAGTATTGGTTGTATGGGCATCTAAATTGTTAATTATTCACTATATTTTCTATCATAATCAACTAAATGAGACCACAGGTTGATATTTTACTTCAGCAGTATTAAACATCGACGTTAACTGAATAGTGAGTCAGAGACTTTCGATACGAATCGATTATCCATGACTAAGTCTAAACCGGTTTTCTGTCAAATTTAGAACGTTCGGTGCGGCCTCAAAGCTGCTTGTTAATTGGCAGATGACTTAGACCCCTCGATAAACCAACACGTAGATGACCAACATGCATGCACGATTGACCGGTAGTGAAAGGCAGAAAATTGAAAAGGACATTGCTTCTCTGGTATCAAACCTGAGCGAAGCGGTGAATTGTGGCGATCAAAGAATCGCCCAACTTGAAAAACAACTGGAGCAGGTGAAGAAAGAACTTGCCGATGCGGCCAGCGCCGCAGCCTCTGCGGCGGCTCACAACAAGGAGCTGCAGGCGCAGGTTGTTTCACAGAAAGATGAGTTGGCCAGCCGCAACTCGGAAATATCTGTACTGAAGCTGGAAATCAAATCGCTGACCAAAGACAGCGACGGACTGCAGCGACATCTGGCAGCCAGCAGTGATGAGAACCAGAAGCTTAGAGACAAGCTGGAAGCGATGACCCGCGAGAAGGATCAGGCCAACCGTGCCGGCGCTGAATTTGAACGTGAAATTTCGTCATTGACTACAACTATCTCTGAATATGAATCAGTTGATGCTGAGCTGCGTGATCGCATTGCCGAGCTTGAACAGTTGCTGATTGTTGAGCGCCGCAAGTCAGGTCAGGAACTGATGTCAAGAATTCTCGAGCTGGAAGCGATGTTAAATGCAGAGCGTCTGCGAGTTCAGGATATCCCGGAACTGTCTGAACTGACTAAGATTGATACCAAGGTTAAAGCTGCAAACAGTAAGTCTGTGACTCAGACCAAGCAGACTCTGGCCAAGAAGATGGGTAAGGGATAAAACAAAAGGGAGGTTGGCGCCCGGATGGTTCCGGGCGCTTGGTGTTCATGTGGTATCTGCGGATCGTGGGTCATTTTTGGCTCACGGTCTTTTTTTGTTTTTGGGGGTTTTTTTTCTTGTTGTTTAGGGGTTCTGTTAGGCTTTCTGCTTACGTGTTCTGCTTACGTGTTCTGCTTATGCTTTCTGCTCTGTCAGTCGCTCTTTCGTTCTGCTCTTGCAGCTGATTAGGCGTGCCATCCCTGGCGTTTTTTCGAAGCCGGTCCCTGGCTGTACGAGTCACTTTTTACGGCGAAAAAGTAACCAAAACGCCCTTTTGTTTCATCCGCTGCTGCCTTGCCCTTCGGGTTCCTTCGGAATTTTTTAAAATCATCCTCCGTCGGGCCGCGCCAGACGCACATCCCTGTGCTGCTGGCGCTCACGCGCCATCCCTGGCGCTTTGACCCGACTCCGGATGATTTTAAAAAACAAGGCAGATGCTGGTGTCCGGGCGGTCCGGTAGGGTGCCGCTTTGTTTGAGAT
>CAKZVB010000104.1 GCA_937922015.1 uncultured Granulosicoccaceae bacterium | reverse complement strand
GTGATCAAATTAACAGCTGGTCCCGGCCCTGTCATTTTCCGTCAAACGCGGGTTGGCCTGAATAATCGAGTCCCGGCATCTAATGAAGCCTCCGGTTGGAACGGCGTTGATCGTCGTACGCAGTTTGCGTACGGCAGACATTTCACCATGTATAAGTTTCGCACCATGATCGCCGAGGCGGAGAAAGATGGTGCCCAGTTTGCGCAGAAGAATGATGTCCGGGTTACTGCCCTGGGCCGTTTTATGCGCCTCACGCGTATTGATGAAATTCCACAATTGATCAACGTATTGCGCGGGGAAATGAGCCTGGTTGGTCCCCGGCCAGAACGACCGGAGTTTGTCGACCAGTTGTCCAAAGAGGTTCCGGGTTATCTTAATCGTCTGGGCTTACGACCCGGGCTGACAGGTATTGCACAGATCGAAAATGGTTACGACAACAATACAGAAAGTTTTCGACGCAAAGTGGCCTACGATTTACAGTATCTGCGCCACTGCAGCATCGGTAATGATCTGCGCATTTTGTTCCGCACTTTGCACGTTATAGTTACTGGTAAAGGTGCACTCTGATAGTGGTAGTCACACTGACGCAGTGACAGACCGGCCATCAATTGTTCTGACCATTGTGTTGAGGAAATCACTCCGCAGTCAGATTTATGGCAGAGGCTCTGGCTCTGGCTCTGACCGGTTGCTGTTCACCAGTACGTTAGAAGGGCGATACATACTGAGCACCACAAATACATAATCACAGAAAACATACCATTCCATTGCCATGATAGTTGTGTGCCTGGAATTTGTATGATGCGGCCGAGTATTAATGGAACGCCGCCGAATGGTGAGCCGGTCAGGTTCAATGCCCATCCCCAACTCAAAGAGCACGCAAGCAGGTTTGGATCGATACCTTTGAATGGTACCGTGGAGTAAAGCCCGCCCATCACAGTGACTGTTAAAATCGGTGGCATTGCAAGATTCGACAATATCGGTACCAGGGCCATCACCACCAAGTATAACCACGGTGCCCCTAGTGCAGTTATTCCAGTGATGTCTGCAAACCAGTAAGGATTAATCAGGGCGACCACAATCACACCAATATAGCCTGCGCTTGCCAGTGTTACGGCCTCTGGTACACCGGCAGGTACTGATTGTCCCGCTATATGGCGCAGCCTGTCGATAAACGCTGAGGTTCCGGTTGAATTTTTCCTGTGCTGTACCACTAACCACAGTGCGGTGACCAGGGGACTGGCAAGCATCAGCGCGGGTACTACTCGTGACGGCGTAAACAAAACGGTGAGCATCGTTACCGCGAACAGAGTCAGGCACACAAGTAGCAATCTACGTGCAGAGGCAAGTGGAAATTTGTCAGAGGTGTCTGGTGTCTGACGTGGGCGATTGACGTCGGCCATAGCGGCTCGAGCCAGGGTTCCGGTATGGCGATCAAGTAACCAGCCTGTCAGCAGCGACCCCGATACTGCGGTAATACCATAGAAGCAGACCAGTATTACGCTTGCGCCGTTTACTACGCTGACCGTAATAGCCATCGAGACAGTCGCCGGCGACCAGGCAACTGTCCACGAGAACCCCCGCATCAACGCCGAAATCTGTCGTTGTTCGCGCCACTGCGACAGTGCTTCATTTCCGCTTGCAACCGATTTAGCACCCCTTTGGATTAACGGACCAAGTAAGGTGAGCGCTCCGAAGTTCAGCACCATACCCAGTAAATGGCCTCCGCAGTGAATCGCAAAGTAGCGCCGTCCCGGGCTTCGGCTGGTCAGGTATTTACCAAGTTCCAGGACAGACGGCGAAGTGACTGCAGCATCCCGGAGCAGAGATAGCAGCACCAGGAAAGCCGTCAGGAATGCCGCCTGCAATCCAGCGCGTTTAAATAACTCAAGCGGTATTTCAGAGAATAGCAGTGCACAAACTGTCGCTACAAACGCCAGCGACACCAGCGTTATTTCCCGGCGAGAGAGTTGAGGCAGTGCTGCCACAAGCAGCACAGCCACTGCCACCATCGAAGCTGTTCCACTTCCGTTCAGGTGCAGGTGTAAATGCAACAACTGAAAGATGCCAACCCCTGGCAGAGAAATAAAAATAAGACTTCTGGAAGAGAGGTGCAAGCGAGTTTCAACGGTAAGAGGGAAGCACGAACAGGTTCACAATAAGTGAGCAGCCTTAATTTAACAAGCAGGATTGCGAGTGTGACGTGGCTTTCACTTTGACTGGTGATGTGCGGTATGAGTTGTAGTTGCGCAGTATGGATGTGCCGAAATTTCGATAACCTGTGACCACGCCGTTCAGAACGGCGTGCAGTTGTCGCTAAGGGTGCACAAGGCAATTTGCCTGCTGTCCAATATCTATGTTGTCGTCGCTCAGGAGGTTTTTATGCAACAGGGGTTCAGCGGCTCCTTGGTTGACTCTACATCTCAAGCCTTTGAAAAAATTGAATACAAATTTCTGGCAGGGGAAGTTGAGCTTTGCTCAATGCAACTCCGCGGGCCGGTGATTAAGCCGAACATCTTTCAGCTGGAGCCGGTGGTGCCGGGCGTGCCCTCGCAACTGCTGGACGATTCCAGTGCAGTGGCAAGGATGTTATCGATACCTTGCGTACAGGGCACTGACGAAGGGTTCGGGGTTGATGGAAGACACATTCTCTACATCGACCAGGTGTACGACCGTCAGTATGTGGATGTTACCGGCAGCTATGAAGCGTATCTGTCGAAGTTCAAGGGCAAGAAACTAAATTCACTGAAACGAAAGCTTAAAAAAGTTGAAAAATCGAATACCGAACGAAGCAGTTTGCGAGTTTTCAAAAATAAAAGTGATGTTAAAGAGTTTGTCACCGTAGCTAAAAAAATCTCAGCGGTAAGTTATCAGGAACTGTTGCTGGGCACAGAATTCCCTTGTGATGATGAATGGATAGTTCAACTCGAATCAAAAGCGGATGAAGACAGATTCAGGGGCTATATTCTATATGCCGAAAACAAACCGGTTGCCTACAATTATTGTCCGATCTATGGCGACGGAATTATGCTCTATGACCTGTCCGGGTATGTGCCTGACTATCAGCGTTATTCCCCCGGAACTGTTTTACAGGCCAATATAATCGAGCAGGTATTCGCCGATGAATCCGTACGGATTTACGACCTTTGCCAGGGAGAGGGGCGGCACAAGACGCTGTTTTCCACCGGATCGATCAAATGTTGTAATGCGTTTGTCTTTCCCCGGACCATTCAAAATCAACTATTGGTCAGAGCCCATTGGAGTCTTGGTCGAACAACGGCAGCGGGTGTTGCTCTGAGCGAAAGATTCGGCTTGAAAGACAAAGTCAAAACGTTGATTCGGCGCTGGCGGTCTTCCAAACAAATGTATGCTGCACAAACCAGTGTCCGGTCATAAAACCGGTGAATGGCCTCGGCTGAGCCAACCGGGTGCAAACGTTTCCGGATCTACGCTTCGTACTACCTGGCAATAAGCTCAACTCTTCGATTATTTCTCCTGCCTTCAGCCGTATTGTTGCTGTCAATCGGTTGGTCTTCTCCGAATGCTCGTGGTATCAATCGATACAAGTCAATACCGATGCCTCTAAGATAATTGATCACCGCCCAGGCGCGACGTTGAGACAAAATCTGGTTGGTCCTTTGTGAGCCGTGACTATCGGTGTGTGCCGAAATGATCACCGGCAATTGCGGGCATTTTGACAAAGTAACGGCAACATCATCCAACACCGACCGGGCGGCTTTAGACAGCAATGCAGAACCGGTATCAAACCTTATCCCGTCCAACACGCCTTTAAGCTTACCGCAATGATTTGCAGCGCTCACTCCTGCCGTAAGTTGTGTCTGTTCTGGCGGAGGAGGAAGTGGTGGGGGTGGTGGGGGTGGTGGCGGTGGTGGTGGAGGAAGTAGAGCCGGAGTCTTGTCTGGTGCATTGACCGTGGTGTTTGAAGGTGTCTGTTCCTGCGGTGTTGTTTGCGTGATCTTGTTATAGGGGCTTTGGCCGAATCGATAGATCAGTCCAAGTTGCCCGTATTTAGCATCTTTGGAAAAAGAGATAACTTCTGCCCTGGCGCCAAATCCATTGCGGTGCATGTATTCTACCCCAGCGCCCCAGAGCCAGTGGTTGGCGTTGACTTTCCGGAACGGTACATCACCCACTGCTGAGTTGCTCAACAGTCCATACCCGCCGCGACCATAGACGGTGAGGCCTCTGCGTTTAAAACGATGACGGTTACGCCCGGCGTAGACCAGCGCACTGACTCCATCAATGTGATAGTGAATGCGTCCGGACGGTGATAGTCCTGCGCTGCCAAGGTCAGCGGCGTGCAATTCAAATGACAACTGTTTGAACAAATCCAGACCAACATTGATCTGTCCACCGTTGTTTATCTGCTCATCCACCTCCCAGCCATCAATTTTATTAGTGTTGGGTTCAAGTCTGCTGACCCCCACCCCCGCGCCCGCATAAATTGTGTGTGTGAACTGTTTATCGTCTTTGCTTTCGGGCTCTGCAGAAAATACCGGACTACTGCCTATGAATAAAAGTATACACAGTGATAAAGCGGGTCTGTTAGATCGGAGTAAGTGCTGCAGCATTAGACTTCCCTAGATTTTTATCGTCCGGAGCCTGGATAGTCCGGTTGCACAGAACGATGCCGAAGACGAAGTCGATCTTGAGCTAACATTCATGGAATCTTTTTTGTACTTCTGACAATGTTCGCTTGCGTAGTGAAAAGCCAAAACATGTCGTGACAAAGAAGTCTTCAACTTTCATTCCCGTCACTGACTTTTGCGATACGGTGGAGGGCATTTAGCGTTGGAATAACTAGTTGATCACGTTTGAATCATTGTTTTATTTAAAAATCGCTGGACAGAAAATGTGTTATCAACGTAACCGAAAATTAAAATTTACCGGGGTCGAAAACTGAAGAAGGAAAAAACTAAGCAGGTCACAATCTCACCATTCCGGAAAGACATTATTTCGTACTTTGCGTTTATGCAGAATGATCGATAACGCGTTAATTGATTGACGAACTGTCGGTGTTACTGGATTGATAGGCGGCGATAGGTGAAACCAGCGTGCATGAAATCCGGCTGGGGGCTGGCTTCAAAAGACTTTCCAGTCGCCATCCTCGCGTCGGGTGTCAATCTCTTACTTCAGATGTCAGCGCTGCAAATTGAACTGTAATAAGAACTTTGGCAATGCCGGTAGGCATTTGTTGACCAGATAGACAAAAATATAATTCTTTGACGATTAGTTGTGCTTTTGGCGTTGTATGTGTCTTCAGTTCCGCAGAGTTTCTTCTTCTGATCTGTATTTTTCATACAGTCATGCCGCCTGTGTAAAAAGCCTGACAGTCGGCAGACGCAGAAACTGATGTAAAAGAGTTCTCCGGCAGTATCCCGCAATGGTCAATTTCCGGATGGACACTGGCTAAGTGTGAGCTCGCAGGTAAAATTACTACCTCTCGTTTTTTTGGTCGGCGGCAGGCATGGAGGCTCCCGGTGGTATACCGGATTAGCCACTACGGATCAGATGAGTAACGATGTCAATGGATTGGGTGTAAGTGCCAGGGCGGGTTTCCACAGACATTATTCAGTGCGGTCTGTGGCGGTAGTAATTGCAGTTTCAATGAACGGAAGTACAAAATAGACAGCCCCAGGTGAGAGAATTGACTTTTAAGAATATCAGCCCCCTAATTGCGTTTTTGATTCTAACGCTTTCGGCTCACCCCGTGTTTGCTCAGAGTGATGACCACCACGAGAGCTATGCCTTGCGTTTGTACTACAGCGATCTCTATCTTGCTTTGTCGCACTACCAGCTTGAAGATGTGCCGTTCCAAAAGAGAGAGATTAAAGTGCTCCCTAACGATTCCCTTTTGGAGATAGCCAAACGCAATCGCATTTCAGGGCTGGATTCTTTCCATCTTGCGGCAGCACTTTATGAAGCGAACGCCCAGCTGTTTGAGAATGGCGGTTTAACACAAGCGGCGGATGGCTCGACAATAAAAATGCCTTCAGTCGGAGATATTTTTTACGCTCAGGAGCGATACGAAAAGCTGAAAGTGGCGGGTAACGATCTGGATTTCAGCAGTGAAGAAAATCAAATGCGTAATGGCTTGAGGCGCCCTTATGGAAACTCGCTGTTACTGGCAGAGTCATCCGTGAGAGATGAGCTGCCCGGCAATCAGGTAGTTACCCTGGCAAGCTCCCGGCTGGACACCTCATCTAAAGATGCCAACGCGGACGGTGACAGCTTGACACATTCTTCAATTGCAGATGAGGCAGTGGTAAAAGACAAGAGTCCAGTAGCAGCTGCTGCTGCGCAGTCAATCGGAGCGCTTCAAACGAAACCGGTTAAGGTGGTAACGCTGCCGGAGATAGCAGATGAAGCCCTGCTGGCTGATTCCAAAAAAGAGTCGGTGCCGGAATTACAAGCAGACACAGCTGAGCTGACAGAGGCTGGCTCTGTGACGGTGTCGGAATCCCTGGCCGAGCACGATGTAATTGCAGACGCGACGCCACAAGTTGACTCTGATGCATTATCCGCTGGTGAAACAGAGCCGGCAAAGATCCTGGATGTAGATACTAATGCCGCTCTGACAGTGCAGCAGAAAAAGACGAAGGAAGTGGTTGAAGTCGCTGCGGCGTTACCTGTTGTCGAGCCCGGAATCGCTATTGTCGGTCAGAAAATCGACACCCCTGGCAACGAATATTATCTGGGCCCGCCCAAAAATTCCGACGCGACTGCTTTTAGCGACCTGTCTGATCCGCTTGGCTCTGTCATCGAATGGAATTTCAACGATGCCGCCACCGTCGGTATGGTAGTGAGCAAGCTTGCGGAGTATGTCGGTTATGAGCAGATAAGTACTGAAGACACTGTTCTGGATACGTATACCAGACGGCTGCCAGCCATGCAGCGCAGCATAAGCGGTATAACCGCAGAAGAAGGCTTTACGATGTTGGCAGGCCGTGGGCTGGAAACAGTGTTCGATCATGTGACTCGATCAGTGAAACACACGCCCAGGAGAAAGGTCCTGTCGACGCAGTTGGTCGAAAGCAAAGAGTATTCAAAAACGCTTGAAAAATTTGTACAGGTTTCAGGCGTTTCCTCTATGTTGCGACAGTTTCCGGCAGATATAATAAGTGCGGCGAAACGGCATGCCAGTCGTTGTGACGGTTTGGCGACTACTATGCAGCCAGATGAGGCGAGGCTGTACAAAGTAGTGATCGGCAGACTCCAGCAAAGAACAGATAAAGCGCAGGCCCGTGAGCTGGTTGAGTGGTACGAATCACCGACCGGTCGCAAAGTAATGAAGCTTGAAAAACAACAGATTGACGACGCCGGCTTCCAGCAGTTCATTATGGATAGTGCTCGTGCCGAACGTATACAACAGATTTACGAAAGCACTGTGACAGGTAAGGGAATAAGCACCATTGCAGTAGAGTTGGACTACGCCGGCTGGTTACTCAGCGGCTGTAGACAAAAGGCAGAGAATTCCGGAGATGCTCAGAAAGTGAATCAGGAAATGCTTCACGGGCAGGGTATTAAAAAGAAAATGACAAAACTCGAATCGATACTCCGGGAAGATATGCTGCGCTCACTTGCCTACCAGTTCTCAGCTCTGAACGAAAGCGAGCTTACTGAGTATGTTGAAATACTCCAGCAACATGCCGGGGTTTTTTCGGAAGCGCAAAAATCAATTGTCGATGCCATAGAGCTGGAGACGAAAGTAGCTTCTGCGGTGTCCCTGGACTAACGCAGGGCCAACAGAGAACTACTTTTCAATCTGGTAAAGTAGTTATGAGTAAAGCCGTTATGCCGTTTGACAGTCTATACCTTGTCTAAAAAGACTGAGCCCGATCGGGCATTGAGGTTACAAAGTAATTGCGACGGTTATTTTTCGTGATATGTTTATCCAACTGCAAACCAGGTGGAGGCCTGACGCGATGAACCTTTCGCACGAAGTTGTGGTAAATAAGCCCCTGCAAGCTGTTTGGGACTACAGCAACAACCCGGACAATCTCAGTAAGTGGCTAAACGATTTTATACGTTATGAGCAAGTCACCGGGGATACTGCATCGCCTGAAGTCGGTGATAAATCGAATCACACCTATGCACAGGGCAAAGGTGAATTCACGATGGAAGAAACCATAACCGTATACGACCCGCCAACGCGGTTGGAGCTGTTCATGACATCGAGCTATTTTGACATGGAAATCGTCAATCGTTTTGAGGAAATTGAGCCAGACAAAACCAGGCTTTTTGCATCGGCTGATTTTGTTCGTGTTGGCTGGATGATGAAAGTAATTTTCTTCTTTAGCTCAAAGAAAAAGATGCAGGCAGATCATGAAAGACAGATTAATAAACTCAAAGAGCTGATTGAAGCTGAAGGTTGAGCTAGTTCACTGCGGCCTTGTTTTACGCTCCTGGTGATATCTAAATTCGTGTGTGAACGGCCCTGTGCCAAACTCTATCCTGAAAACCATTCGACCGAATTTCAGATCACTTGCGCTATCTTGAAGAAATTGCACAGCATGCTTGTTACTAAATTTGAGTAGTCTGTCAGTGTAATTTAGGTATTTACCCATCTCGACTCACCTCCATGCGGGCTTTAAGGTTAAAGCTGAACGTACGGACGCAGCCTGCTTGACAGTAGTGGCATTAAACGGAGCTGTTTCCTGATCAGGGAGTGGTGATGTTCAATTTTGCAACGGCCGGACTTTGTGCCGTCTTTCTTGTGCTTTGGAGTTCGGGCTGGATCGGTTTAAAATTCGCCGCCGGACAGATGGGCCCGTTCACCTTTCTTACCTGGCGCTACCTTCTTGTGGTGGTTTTACTCGCGGGTTTTGTGGTGCTAAGCCGGCAATGGCGTTGTCTTTCCTACCGTGAATTTGTACACCATCTCAATGTCGGGTTTTTATCTCATGGTGTATTTCTGGGCGCGGCAGTTGGCGCCTTCCAGCTGGGGGCTAGCGCGGGCACGGTGGCTTTTGTCACCGCCACGCAGCCACTGGTTACGGCTGCGATTACATCAGTTGTCGCTGTTATTGGAACAAGCAGATTCATTGATAAAACGCCCGGCCGCACGCAGTGGATTGGTATTGGTCTGGGGTTGGCGGCCGTGGTTGTGGTGATCGGCAGCCAGATCAGCCTCGGTGGTAGCGCAATGGCTTATGTGTTGTTGTTAGCTTCCTTGTTGGCATTGAGTCTGGCAACCTTGATCGACAGGTCGGTAACTCTGAAAATTTGCGGAACTAAAAAAACGCCAGCACCACTGCCGCAGGTTCTGTTGTTGCATAGTCTCGCCGCCCTTGCGATGTTCGTCTGCTTTGCAGGATTTCTGGAAGGTTATGTAGCGCAGTGGGATAGCCGACTTGTGGCGGCATTGGTGTATATGAGTGTAGTGGTATCGATCGGTTCTTATGGATTGATGTTTTTCCTGTTGCGAAGAACCTCGGTAATGAAAGTGTCTTCGCTGGCCTACCTGACACCTCCGACTACGATGCTGATGGCGTGGTTTATTTTCGGTGAAACGGTGTCGGTGGATCAATGGGCGGGCCTTGTATTGGCGACTGTTGCAGTTGCACTGATATACCTTGGTGATATAACGAGAAACAGTGGCACTGGCAACTCGATCAACCGTAACAGGACGGTTCAAACACGCCGCCCTGCCGATGTTCGATACTGAGATTTTGTGTATTTGAAAGAAGTCAGAATAAGCCCCGGACAAACATACCTCCTGACCGCTCCCGTCGATGCCTGGCTTCGGGTTATCGTCAGCATGTCAATCGTATTCAGGCCACCTTTAGTCGAAAATTAACATACCATCGTTGGTTGAAAGAAAAACCTTTCCTTCATCAGTGACGCGATTGATTGTGGGGTAGTTGTTGATTCCGTAGTCGTAGCGCCAGTTTACACTGCCACTTTCCAGGTCTATCGAATAAACCGTCATTTCAAACGTTTTCGTTTACAACCAGAGTTGTCGCTGCCAATCGACAGTTCTCTAAAAATGACAGATAACCGGGCCAGGCGAGTCCTGACCCGGGTATCGGGCAACCCGTTGGCGGCCTGAAGATCTATTGCCTCAGTCTTACTCTACTGTGATTGATATTTGCCTTGAATACACAGGTTCAGCGTGTGGAATATGAATAAAGTTGCCCATCAGCAGCTGTAATGTGTGCGTACCCGGCTCAAGATCCAGAGACACTTCAGTTTGCCCGCCGCCAAAATGCTTGTAATTTTCGTTAGCCGGAATAGGCAGGCTCATATCCGGTAGTGGCGCGTTTATGATCAGGTGGTGGTGGCCGGTATTTTCCATGTCCGTGCCGGCTGGTGCCACACCCATTCCGTTAAGGCCGAAGCTAATGTTGACCGGAGAGCTGACAGTCGCGCCATCTGCCGGTGAGATGATCCGGACTCCCGGGCCAGAGTCTGCATCGGTGGCCATTGCCATCTTTTCCTGAACGGTGGCACAGCCCGTGACCAGAATAATCGCTGCTACACCAGCTGACAAAAATGTTTTTCGCATTGTGTGTCTCACTTAATTGATATTCGAAGGCGAAGTGCCCCCATACGTTTAACACTTCAGGGTGGAATTTATTCCCCCGACGCCCCCGGAAACCGGCTGAAGGGTTACTTGAGTAGCTCTGGGCGGGCGGAAATAAACATGAGCGGTGGTCGACCGGTAAGTTGCTTCTCATGCCCCTCGGGGTGCCTGCCTGCGTCCCGGGGAGTGAAACAGCCAGTCGACTGGATCTTTCAATGGTCTCTGACTGTTCAGCCCGATTGAACTTATGGCCGGTGGCGCAATCTCACCTTGGCGAAAAGCGTAGCATCAGGCTACATTGTCACAGGGTCACAAAAACTAAAATTTATGACGATCAAGACGTATGGGCTGTCGTTTATGTCGCGCTGGCAGTCTGCTTTGAATGCGGTGCTTCAGTCGGGAGATGCTGATTCACAGAACCTGAGTTCTGAACATCCGGCTATGGTAGCCAGTTGCGAAGCATGTGAAACACTCGAAGCGGCGATGAAAGATGGTAAAGACGGTGTCGATCTGGCTCGGGTTGTCACCAAAGGTGAGCTTGTCGCCAATTGTGCGCATATGTATATCGCACTGGCAGCGGCGAAGTTTACCGGAAACACGCAGCGTGCAAGTGTGCTGGAATCGCAACTGCGGTATTCGGTGTGTGACCCTCTGTGGGCTAAAGCACTACTGCATTTTGACTCTGACCATGCTGAAATTCCCTACCGACAATATGAATCACTCGATGATTTTGTTATACCGCTGGTTAACGCAGCCACAGTGCCTCTGGCAGCTGAGCGCAGTCAATGCAAAATTGCATTTGTGTCTGACTGGGGAACCGGTACTGCTTTGGCGCGTAATGTGATGAGGTGTATCGCCGTTCAAAATCCCGATGTTGTGATACATCTGGGGGACATTTACTACTCCGGTACTAAAAAAGAGATGCGCGATCACTTTTTATCGATTGTGCGTGAGTACTTACCGGCCAGTACCTCGGTTTATAATCTGGCCGGTAACCATGATCTGTATGCGGGAGGTGAGGGCTATTACTGGCTTATAGATGAGCTCGGGCAACCGGCCAGTTACTTTTGCCTTCGAAACGAGCACTGGCAGATCTTGTCAATCGGCGCACCACCTGAAATGGGTGATCCCAAAACTGCCTTATCAGCCATACCGGCGATCGATCCGCAGGAAGTCGAGTGGCATCATCATAAACTGAACACGGCTGCGGGTCGCAAAACGATCATGTTGTCGCATTATCAGTTGTTTACGGCCTCCGGCAATATAGGCCGTACCGAGGATAACCGTCCTTTGGCTGTTAACCCGGTGTTGCACGACGCGTTTGGAGCCTATTTGCAGGATATTGACCTATGGCTATGGGGCCACGAACACAATATGATTGCATTTGATCCTTATATTGGATTACGCAGGGGGCGTTGCATCGGTTCCGGTGCAATCCCGGTAGCTCTGCATTGGCGGCCCTACAGGCAGCTGCCCAATCTTGAAATACCACAACACATTGGCCGGGCACCGCAGATTAATCTGGATTGTCAGTTGGGCCACGATGGAGATCATTATCACCATGCATTTGGTCTGCTTTCGATAGACGGCCCTGACGGAGTAATGAACTATTACCAGGTGCCGGGTGTCGGAGGTGATGCAGAAATCATCTATTCGGAAAAAATCTAATGGCCAAACGCTATGATATCGTCATCATCGGTGCAGGCGGCGGTGGTATTACGGCCGCCTTTGAAGCACAGCGGCGTGGCGCAAAGGTTGCGCTTCTGGAAAAGTACAAGATTGGTGGTGAATGTACACACTCCGGTTGTGTGCCGTCGAAAGCCCTGATCGATATTGCAAAAAACTACCACGCCATTCAACAATCTGAAAAGCGTGGATTACCGTCGCTGGACGTAGCCGGTAATTTTGAATTCGGTGTAGCCATGGAACACGTCAAAAGCATCGTTGACGGTATCTACGCACACGAACAACCCAAAAGGTTTAACGATTTGGGGATCGACACCTATGTGCATCAAAGTGGCGGCAGATTTATTGATGCCCATACGGTAGAGATTGGAGGGGAACAGCTTCGCGGTGATAACGTGATCATCGCAACTGGCTCGGGCCCGAGATTGCTGCCCGTAGATGTCGATAACCCTGTTGATCTGTTGAACAATGAGAACTTCTGGGATCTTCGTGTTCAGCCTGAAAGCATCGCCTTTTTAGGTGGTGGCGTCATCTCGGCCGAATTGGGACAGGCACTGGCGCGGTTTGGTACGAAGGTGACGATCATTGATCGCAATGATCGGATACTGGCAAATGTTGATCCTGAAATAGCGGGTTATTTAAGCCGGTCTTTTGAAGACATGGGTATTGAGATAATCACGCAGGCCGACGCGCAAATTTGTTCGAAGGCTTCGGATGGAAAAATTTGTATTGATATCCAGCAGGGGCCTGAGGGTTCGAAAACACCACACCAGCTGTTTGTCGATCAGTTGTTTATCGCTATCGGGCGAGTGCCCAATATTAACGGTCTTAATCTTGAGGCGGCGGGTATTGCCTACACTCGTCATGGCGTGACGGTAAACGACGCGCTCGAAACTTCTGTGCCGCATGTTTTCGCCGTCGGTGATGTAGCAGCCCGCGCTAAATTCAGTCATGTGGCAAACTTTCAGGCAGAGTTGGTTGTGCGAAATTTGTTAAATGGTGAGCAGCGTAAAAATGATCTCTCAGTGCTGCCGTGGGCCATTTTCACAGAACCCGAAATAGGCCACGTTGGCTTAACCGAAGCACAGGCAGCTGAAAAGTATCGGGGGGTTCAGACTTTTTCAGTGGATGCCGCCACTGACCGCTTTATCACCGACAGCAAGATGGGCGGCTTTTTGAAAGTAGTGATGGACTCTGATAATAAGATTCTTGGTGGCACCGGAGTCGGCGCTTATGCCGGTGAGTGGGTGCAGGTACTGACCCTGGCCATACAGCAGAATCTGCGCGCGGAGGATCTTGCAAACACTATTTTTGCGTACCCTACCTACGCTGAAATTGTCAAAAAGGCTTTCTCACGCTTCCTGCGTACCAAACTTTGACGGATAATGCGGCCGCATGGCCCTGGCTTGATTCGGAATACAGACAGGTGTTGCAGCAATGTGGCTGTATGTGGCAGCGGATACTGTTTGTCTCTACGGCGGATTCGGGATAGCGGTGTACAGCTCGCACGGTATCCGCACTATGCCGCGCACCCCGAGTAGTTTTCGATCATTTACATCCAACTGATCAATAGCGCTGTCGACGGCGTTGTAGATTGTCAGGGCATCGTTACCCCGTGCTGTAATAAGGGGTAGTCCCGGTGTTGGTTCTGTCCATTCCAAAACCCGTAATTCGCGGGTGATGGCATCATGTTGCTGCATTAGTCGCCACGACACTGCATCTAACGAGGCGATATCAGCACGGTTGTCCGCGACTGCACTCGCTGATTTTATATGCTGCCCGGTGTGGTGTAGGTGTTCGAACCAGAATCCATATTGTTTGAGGTGGGTGAAAGGTGCGGCATAACCAGATTGTGAAAAAGTCTGATTGTATGCAAATATTGCGTCACGATATTCGTTGACATTTTTACGCGGGTCATTAGCACGCACAACTAATGCGCTGCGATAATATCCGGGAGGACAGCCTTCCAGGTCATAGTCGGGTGTGCCGACCAACTCGACCAGGTCGTGTAGCCAGATGCGATAGGGCATGCCACAAGTCTGGCTAAGAACCAGTGCAGGGTTTTTCCAGACGAAGAATTCTTCCGCCTCCTGTGAGAGATGGCGAGGGCTTTCAATTCCGTTCAGGTGCAGATTATTGTGAATGAGTTGCCAGTACCGGGCATGTGCATCCTTCAGCTGTGGGCGTTCGTACATCATGAGATTGGCGATCATAGTATGTCAGCTAGTGTGTCAGGATCTTTTATGTTTGTGCAGCATTGGCATCTGATCAAACCACTGTGTTTGACCTGCAAAGGCAGGAAGAGCTAACTGCTACATCCGATTTAGTCAGTGCTATGGCAAGTCTTTCTTTGAAGTGAGGTAGTTCAGCGGTATCACCACGCTGACTCAGGCATTCAACAAGACCATGCAAAGCCCATACGTTGTCCGGATGTTGAGCACAACGTTGTAATTTATTATTCAGACCCAGGTCGGTCCGGTAAACTTCTTCGGCCTCATTGTAATGACCCTGCTCAGCCAGCAACGCTGCCAGCGCATGGCGTGGTGGATGCATCCATGCCCATGGTTCTGAGTATTCAAGATCGTCGTCACGACGCACGCTTTCACGCAACGCGGTGAAAGCGGTTTCGTAATTGCCTTTGTGGTATTCCAGTTCGCCATCAAGCATCTTTTCACCCACAGACAATATTGAATGTGCGGTGTTATTAAAAAATTTCCGGTCCTCCGGAATGCGGGCCACAGCGCTGTGAAAATGCCTGCGCTGTTGTTCGGCCGCTTCACTGTTTTTCAACACCGCGTGGGCAACCCCCTTTGCGTAGTGATGCATGGCTGTAGAGACGCAGTAAAGCCTGGGATCTTCCGGCATCTCAGCGTCGACTATATCCTGCCAGCGACCAAAGCGAACCAGCACATGCATCTTCATGGAGTAATAACCTTCCATGGTGATTGCCATCTGTGGCCGGCCGCTAACAGAGAGTACTTCTCTGGATAGCGTTGCGCACATCTGTCTGGCTGCGGTCATAGCAGGTTTGTACTGTCCCATGAGCATACAGGTATACATCATTAAATGCAGGTTGTGACATCGTGCAGTTGTATAGAAATTGAACGGGCCGGCATAGTCTGCGTAAAGTTTATCAGCGCGTATAGCCTTATCGCTGGCGACCCTGGCTTTTTCGTATTCACCGCACAGTACATAGGTGTGGCCGGGCATATGATTCAGGTGACCGGCATCAGGGCACAGCGTACTCAGCGTATCGGCCGAACGCATCGCCCGCTCTGGTTCGTTTGACATTTCGGTGGCATGGATGTGTAAATGCAGAATGGCCGGGTGTTGTGGTGTTCCAGCTGCATCGTGTATGGCGATTGAATGCTCGATGACGTCCAGTGCTTCAAGGGTGTCGGCATTGCTGGCCGGTATGCCTTTTTTTACATCCCAAAGCTTCCAGGCGGTTCGGGTCATTAGTGCTTCGGCGAAGATCGCCCTGATATCATGGTCGTCTTTGTGTGCATGGAATACCCGGCGCATGGCGTTGGCGTAGTCGTCGTCCCAGCGATCATATTGTTCATCGGGTACGGCATGTGGTTTCTGGAATCGCTGTGCCAGGGCTTCGACGAGTCGGTTCTCCGCGGCACTGGCGGTGTGCGAGAATTTTCTGGCCAGCTGAATATGGTCGTAACAAAGCCGGGTGCAGAGTTCCGCCTCTTCAAGGCTGAAATCACGCCATACAAAGTTGTAAAACGGACCTGCGCCATAGGCGGCGCCCCAATGGGCCATTACACATTCAGGATCGTGTTCGAGTGCTTTTTCAAAGCACTTTACGCCTTCTTCATGGTTGAAACCGAAACACCAGTTTAACCCAATATTAAACCAGTATTGCGCTTCAGTAGAATTGGTCGACACGGGTTTTGTGTGATCACCAAGGTTGAATCGATCCATGTTGCTCCTGCGCTCAAATTCCTGCGGAATTCAAAATCCGGACAATATACATCAATGGTAAACTTATGGTCAGTGGTTGCGCCGGAAGGTAATACCCGCCTGCTTTTTATGTGTCGATGGCGTGGGCCCGGCTATCCCGGGGCTGAGGGTGGTAGCCCGGAAACGTGCGAAAAGCATTCGAGGGAGGTAAGGTTTCCGGAGTGCGCACCACACCAGAGTTTAGATTTCCGGTCTTTCAATCCAGAAAGTACGTCGAGACAATGGTAACTCACCCATGTCCTTTGATTCGGTGCCCACCAATACCGTCACTTTTGTGTCTCCGTCCGGGGTGGTGGAAAAAATAGAACTGGGAGGCGCGCTTATTCCGGGTGTATTCAGCGTAATTTTTCTATCGGATTTCCTCAGCAAGCCATCTTCGTCGTTATCAATTGCGGGCCCGCCATCGAGCAGGCTTAATATGTATAGATTATTAGAGCCCGGATCGATAGAGCATTCTGACTGTTTGCCTGGAACGTAACTGGTAAAAACTACCTTGTTGTCCAGAGTGATAGAGGTGTTAAGTACTTTTTCACCGTGTTCCTCCATCATGATATACCAGCCATGGCTTTGGATCAGTTGGTTTGCAATATCGGTTTTCTCTTCGCTGCTACCTTCAACGATCTTGTTACTGGTCAGGTCTACCAGCTGATTTGGTGTGATTGGCTGATATGTGTCGAAGTTGGCGGGCTTATAACCGTATCCATCAGGCGTGCCCGCCTTGTGCTCCTGCCTGATCACATAGAATGCATTGTTTTCAGTTGCGAGTGGCTGGGAGCGGCTTCCAGTGCCGAGAGATATGGTTAAATAGGCGCTCTGTTCATTCGGGTCAACCAGGGCAACGTCTGCAGAGGTAAAAAAGCGACGGGGCATGTTATCTTCAGCGGACACATCGGCAATTACACCGCCACTGATTTCACCGTCGACCGGGAAGTCAAACCGCCAGATCTGTCCGCCCATGTCACCAGCATAGATTTGATCGAACAAACCGTCGCCATTGATGTCGACTACGGCAGGCGAGGCTGGAAAGCTGTACTGCATTTCCGGGAAGTTTAACGCCGCGTCTGTTAGGCCCGCGTTCCATACCAGGTTCCCGGTCTCGGCTTCTACAATGTAGATCGCCCGTCCCTGTTCATCGGTGGTGGTAACGGTTACGTCATCCTGTCGGTCATCATAACCGCCACTAAAAACCAGAACGTCGGTTAGTTTACCAGTGTCCGGGTGGCGCATTTTACCGTGAATCATCTTGGACCAGGTTTGACCCAGCTCTTTAAATTCTCCGGTACCCCCGGTGATTTTCCACAAGTACACAGGCGATTCTTTATTGCTCACGTCAAGGGCGTGGTAGTCTCTGCCTCCGCGGCGCATGCCTGCCAAAAGATAGGCAAAATCCTTTGAGTTATCTATAAATCCGTTGTTGTCAGTATCGTTGATCCAGGTAGTCAAATAGCCGTCCATGCCATACAGTTTTTTGGCATAAGGCATATTTACGTAGGCGTGTTTAAGTATGTCCAGTAAATCCCACGGGACAAATGAAAAAATATCTTCTCCGCTGTTAGTGTCAACTGCGTGTAAAAATCCTTCGTTGGTGCCGAAATAAACAACCGAATCATACGTGTCTGATGTGTTTTTTCCATAGGTAATGACGATCGGATTTGAATGCAGTGGATCACCGTATTGACGTCTGTTTTCATCAGTAATACCGTCTTCATCCCAGTCTCTCTCATCAAGGCCGTTTGTCCAGTTTATTAGTGATTGAGCATCATCGACCTCTAATTGCAGGATTCTGTCTGGCAGTCCTAATTCAGTCGCGGTGATAAGTTCCGTAGTAATTCGATTTTTATCATCCAGAAGTTGTGTTGGGCCGTGTGGATTATTGGTTACGATCCAGCGCTGTTCAGTATTTTTTATTTTTTCAGCTGCTCCCCCTGACGCAATAGTGTTTCCATCCGGCACAGTTGACCATTGGCTTTTCGCATCACCCCGTATAAGACCAGAGCTGGAGTCAATAGCAGATATTCTGGGGACCGAATAATCCTTTAACACCCCATCGTACCAATAACCTTTTAGATTCCCTGACCAGACGGGGTTCAGACTTGGTTCAAATACCGATAGATAGATATCGTTACGGTTAGAAAACAGGGTGTCAGGGTCTACTGATACACTCGGCGCTGCAAATGTTATCGCCGGCAGACTGGCCTCGTTGAGTACAGCGGTTAATGTTGCGGCCAACTCATCAGCAGAACCGCTTTCGAAGTACTTGCCGTTGCCAGCGGCGGCCATGTCTTTCAGCGGCTCTAACCTGGTGTTAAATCCCACCGTGTAAGTAGATACTGTGTTTACACCGGGAATTTCTGTTGATAGATCTGTTGTTGTCATATACTCAGCGAGTTCCACACCGCAGGTATTTGCCCGCTTGTCGGCCCATACACAACTGCTACCAATCAATTCCTCGGCCAACGGTATATTGACCCTGCCGGTAGCGCCGCCATCAGTAACAACAACCATGTAGTTTTTCTGGCATTCGTTAAGAATGGGAGAAATATAGACGGGGTCGCCGTCAATTTTTTCATTTTCACAGCTGATGTGATCCAGATTGTTGTCGGTACAATTCTCGTCCCGCACCACGGTGCCACCGGTGTAGCTCTCAGGGTGAGAGACTCGTGATAAATGTATTGCAAAGTGTTTATTGCTGTATTCTCTAACTCGGGATCTACCGTAGTAAACCTTTTTACCACTAAAGTAGTAGGCAGCTTCCAATAACGCGCCAATGGTTGGAGTCCAGTATCCCACGTCCATATTGTTAATCGTATTCATCGCATCTTCACGAGCATACTCAATAGGCGACATAGGGTAGATGATTCGTCCACCGCTGTTGCTCTGGCTAAACCGCATGACGCCTATGTTAACCTTGTTTGCACTCTGCAATACAATTGACATGGCCTCCCGTAGACGGCTAAGGCGGGAAGTTGTAAAGCCACTTTTTTTATCTCTGGCGTTCATAGACGCAGAAGCATCAAGCACAAACAACACATTGGGATAATTTGGATTGGGTGGCTCAATGTCACCAATTTGCTGGTAGGGCGGATAGGGCAGTGTACGTGCAGTGTTATATATTTCGATATCGTCTGCTGGCAGCGAGCCGGAAAAAATAACAAGCCCTGCAGCCAGAGAGTATTTCACGCGTTTAACAAATGTTCGTATCCGCATTCAGTGATAAACCATCGTAGTGTAGGAAAATGTTTGATGCGAGTCGAACTGCATACAAAGCATTGCGGTTTGCTGCTGTCTCACTAGAATTTCGTCACTTTCTGCAAAATCTTAAGCCTTCAGTTTATGGTTATCTGGTTTAATTTATATGGAGGTTCTCTGGTTCTTTAGTTACACAAAAAGTCCAACTATCTACAAATATTGAATGGAATATATTTAGCGACAAATAATATTTTGATTGTTTGCTGGGTTGTATTTATAAAAGCGATAGTGATCAACTAATAACATGCCAGATCTATAATCGACTTAAAGTTACCTGGATAATTTATATGTTGGGAATCTATCAGTAAGCGGGTGTCCGGTCGCTAAATCCAGAATGCCACAGCCCCGCTACCAATGACCATGGATCAAAGATCCCGAAAATATCCAACCTTGAACTCAACTATATATTAGGTCTTAAGCAATGACTCTACAACCTGATGTCAGCGATCAACGATCGCAGACGGGTGCGACGTTACTAGTGTCTCTTGTCATCCTGGTTCTACTTGCACTACTCGGGACAACGGCATTGAAACGGTCTGCTTTGCAAGAGCAAATGACCGGTAACTATTATCAGAAAGTGGTGACGTTTCAGGCCTCTGAAGGTGCTGTTGATAGTACGATAAACGATCTGAGTATATTAAAAGAAGCCATGCAAAAAGAAGGCGAAAGAGTCAAGCGGTTTGTTCAATCTTCGCAAGGTCTGGTGAACTCCAGCGTAATCTATTCTTATCTGGGTACAGGTCCGGCGCGCGGGTGGTCACTCGATAGTAATGGGACTGGTGTATCCAGATTTATTATCGCCTCAGAGGGTAGTATTCCAGCGACAAGTGCCAGAACCTCCATTGAGCAAGGTTATGTCCGTGTCAATCCACCATCGGGCCAATGATAACTGTATGCATTGATGTAGTTCAAAGGACAATGGGAGGGGAGAACGCTGTTGTGTGTTTGTCTGTCACCAGGCTAAGGTAGATGTAGATTTACTCAATTTTTTTATATTCGTCTTACAAATTGGAATTCAGCGAGTCAGCCCGGTGGACTTGAGAAGGCTATAGTCTGTTGCATCCCCGCGAAAGCGGTTCAAAGATAGTCAGGAGGTAAAAAACTGCGAGCGCGCAGTTATTCTGCTGTCTGAATCATTAAGCCGCTTTTTTCTGGTTATCTTCTTTTTCGGTTTCAAAAAATTCCATAGTTCTTTTCAATTGAGTTATCCGTTCAGATGACTGATTGCTATGAGCCGTTGCAGTCTCTGCCAGCTCCACGTTTCTTTGTG
>CAKZVB010000103.1 GCA_937922015.1 uncultured Granulosicoccaceae bacterium | reverse complement strand
GAAATCGGCCACGCGCTTGGTCTACTACACGAGCACACCAGACCGGATCGTGATCAGTATGTGCAGGTACATTGGGACCGTATACCAAGCGATATGCACATTAACTTCGAAATCATGGAAGGCAGCATTCTCTTAGGTGACTATGACTATGGCTCTATCATGCACTACGGGGAGCATTTCTTTTCCAATAACAGATTGCCAACCATAGAACCTCTGCAAGCAACCAGTGAAACTATTGGCCAGAGAATAGAAACCAGTGCCGGTGACAGGGCAGCCATAGCAAGACTGTATAGAAGCGATATTTCATTAATCGCCAATAGCAGTGACAACGCGACTGCAGGGAGCCCTATGGAGGTAGAGTTCATTGCTACTAACAATAATAGTTCCGTTGGTTCGAATAACCTCAGCATTAACGTGCCTGTACCTGCAGACTCAAAATTATTGTCTTACGCTTCTTCATCGTGGATGTGCACGCAGAGTTCAGTTGGACAAGATGTTAATTGTACAACACCAGTGTTGCCGGCAAGTGCCAGCTCAACTGTGGCGGTCAATATAACCGCAACCAGAACAACAGGCACAATGTCATTGGACGCACAGCTTAGCAGCCGTACCCTTGATACTGATCTGACCGACAACCACGATACGATAAACACCACCATTGTTGCTGCGTCAGAAAACAAGAGCAGCGCCGATGCCCCCCAGATGGCAAGCGCCCTCGATGGCGGAGCTGGCGCCGCCGATATTAAAGAACTGGTCTTCATGGCATCACTTCTACTAATGATCAGCTGGTACCGTCGTCGTTTTACCAGACTGCAGCGCCAACAATCATAAACGGACAGGAATAGGTTACGCTAAAAAACCGCAGGACAAAGACTCTACAGGGGGCTTATGGTAGGCTCCCTGAAGATGAACAATGATTTCGCAGTCCTGCCATGAAAATTATGATAAGCGTCGGCGAAGCGTCCGGCGACATGCATGCGGCAACCGCACTGCAAAAAGTAATAGCCAACAGCAACAGAGACGTTTTTGCATTTGGTATGGGGGGCCGCAAGCTGGCCGCCTGCGGCATGGAAATAGTCATCGACAATGAGCAACACTCCGTCATGGGGCTCATTGAAGTTTTAAAAAAATATCCACAATTAAAGTCCAACCTCAATACTTTACAAAGACTTCTAAAAGAACGACAGCCAGATGTACTGCTTTTAGTCGACTACCCGACCTTCAACATGAAGCTTGCCGTCACCGCCAAGGCACTAGGTGTACCGGTTGTCTATTTTATTGCACCTAAAGTCTGGGCTTCACGCCCGAAACGCATAGAAAAATTATCGGTTCTGGTAGATCACATGGCAGTGATACTGCCTTTTGAAGTTAAAATATTCGAAGACGCGGGCATACCGACAACCTACGTTGGCAACCCGTTACTGGACAACACCAAGCTGGTTGAATCGAGCAACAATAACATCGTCGCGCACCCGGGCCCCCGCGTCGCTCTGCTGCCCGGCAGTCGAAAAAGCGAAATCAACTACCTGCTCCCTACCATGTTAGCGGCGGCCGCACTACTAAAGGAAAAACACCCGCACATAGAGTTTGTGCTGCCTTTGGCCAACACAATTGATCAAAGTATGATCGACGAATTCGTTAAAGAATCAACGGTTGCCGTTGACCTAATCAGTACGCACGACTACAACGCTGTGGCCGCAAGCAAAGCGGCGATTGTCGCCTCAGGTACTGCAACACTGGAACTGGCTATTCTGGGCGTTCCCATGACAGTAGCTTATCGCATGAACCGGTTAAGTTATGCTGTCCTGAAGCGATGGCTCTCAATAGAATTTATCAGCCTGACAAATATCATCGCCGAACGCGGTATTGTGCCAGAGTTGTTACAGGACGATGTCACCGCGCAGTCTCTCTTTGATCACACTGACCGCTTGTTGTGCGATGAAAACCATCACGGGAATCAAAAAGCTGCACTCAGAGTGGTTTACGACAAGCTGGGCACACCTGGCGCTACCACCCGATTAGCTGAGCTACTAAAAACGATGGTAGCTAACAAACAGTTAGGATCTGACCTCAACCAGCCGACCACCAACCATGCCCGCTAACCAGAGGGCAAAACATTAAAAAATGAGCGCCGTGTGGATTCTCTTCAAGCCTTACCTACACATGCGTAAAGTAAAAAAAACCTTGCTACCCTACTGTTCCGCGTGAACCCGCGCGCAGAAATTGCACCAACTCATCCACTTTGCTGAATTTCGCTGCCAGCTCGTTAACCTCCGCATAGGCTTGTTCATTTTTAATGCCCTTGCGCCTGACTAGTCGTACGAATGTTTTCTGCAATGCGGCAATTTCATCGTCGGAGAAGCCTCTCCTTTTTAACCCTTGCTTGTTTATACCTTTAGCCTGCGCATAGTGACCACTCACCAATAGAAACGGTGGCACATCTTTATTGATCACAGAACCCATTCCAGAAAAACTATGAGCACCAATCCGGCTGAATTGGTGCACCAATGTAAACCCACCGAGTATCGCATAGTCACCTACTGTGACATGACCGGCCAGTGAGGCCGAATTAGCAAAGATTGTATTGTTGCCAATAAGGCAATCGTGCGCCACGTGCACATAGGCCATCAACAAGTTATCGTCGCCGATGCGGGTCAGCCCGCCGCCGCCACCGGTGCCTCGATTGATAGTCACAAACTCACGTATTTTATTTCGGTTGCCGATTTCCAGGCGACTGTCGGTACCGTCAAACTTCAGATCCTGTGGATCTTCACCGACGGAGGCAAACTGAAAAATATGGCATTCAGTGCCTATAGTGACAGGCCCCTTTATAACCGCATGCGGACCGACAGTCGTGCCGGCACCAATGACCACATCAGCGCCTATGACGGCGTAGGGACCAATCTCACACGAGTCATGAACCTCAGCGCTGCCGTCGACTATTGCGGTGCCATGAATCAAAGCTCTATCTCGTTTTTAGCAATTAAAATTTCAGCTGTGCAGCAAATATTATCACCCACCTGACCCGTTGCAGCAAACCGCCAGATGCCTCGCCTCGTTTTTTCCAGCACAACCTCAATCTGCAACTGGTCACCGGGCAATACCTGACGCTTAAACCTGGCCTTATCTATACCGACCAGCAAATAAAGAGTTTCTTTTGACGGATAGCCGCCCAGCTCACGAAATGCAAAGACGGCACAACTTTGCGCCATCGCCTCAAGAATCAACACACCGGGAAATACTGGAAACTGCGGAAAGTGACCAGTGAAAATCGGCTCATTGATCGTTACATTTTTAATTGCTTTTAACCTGACACCGGGCTCCATCTCGATCACTTTGTCGATCAACAGAAAGGGATACCGGTGAGGTAAATACTTAACAATCTCTGTAATACTTAGCTCTTCCAATTCTGCCACCTACAGTTTTAGTTTTTTTTACCAGACAAGCCACGCACATACTCATCGAGCTTGTGTAGCCGTACGGCATTTTTTCGCCACTGAGCAGATTCTTCGAGCGGGAAACCCGACGAATAACTACCGGGATTCTTTATCGAACGATTCACAAATGAGTTAGCAGTCACCACCACATTGTCACATATACTGAGGTGCCCAACTATAGATACCGCGCCGCCGATTCGGCAGTTTCGGCCAATCTTTGTGCTTCCGGCGATACCCGTACAACCTGCTATTGCTGTGTTTTCTCCGATAGACACGTTGTGGGCCACCTGGATCTGATTATCGAGAATTACCCCATCTGCCAACACTGTATCATCGAGAGCACCACGGTCGATTGTTGTGCAGGCACCAACACTCACCCGATCACCAAGGACGACCCCACCCAGTTGATATATTTTTTCCCAGCCAGCTGATGTGGGCGCCCATCCAAAGCCATCCGCACCCAACACCGCACCTGAATGAATTTCACACTTCTCACCGGTCACTACTTTATGCATCAATGTCACGTTCGGGTGAAGCGTCGTTTTCGCACCAATATGCACGCCTGATCCAATAAAACTACCAGCGCCGATCTGAACTCCATCTTCGATAACAGCGTTTGATTCGATGGTGACATTCGCACCTATCACTGCAGAAGACGAAAGCTTCGCACTTTCATGCACAGTAGCCGACGAATGCACAGATCCGCCCGACACCGGAAAGGAATTTTCCACCCAGAACCGGGTAAGCCGCGCGTAACACAAATACGGATCATTACTTACCAGGCGAACTATGGATGTTCTATCAGCGAGAGATTCAGGAACGATTACCGCCGATGCCTGACATTGCTGCAAAGCATCCAGATACCTGGAGCCGGTAACAAAGGTGATGCTCTGTGGACCTGCGTTGTCAACGGACGCTATGTGCGATACCGGCACCATCGGGTCGCCAATCAGCCGTACACCAAGAGCATCAGCGATTTGCCCGGTCAAAAAACCGCTTCCGGAAGTCACGCCGCCTTACTTAACGCAGTCATTTAGATGTTCCAGCCGATGATTCAGCAGCTTGCTCCAGCTGTATCAACACCTGCTCTGTTACGTCGATGTTCTTATTAGCAAACAAAACACCGTCACTAATGATCAGATCGTATTGATTAAGCTTTGCAAAAGTGGCAATTGCGTCTAGAACATAAACGCGCACACTTTTGAATTCCTGATTTTTTTGAATATTCAGCTCTTCACGAAATTCTTGTTCGTCACGTTTTACACGCCGCTCTGTCTTACTGAATTCACGCTCTATATTTGCGCGATCGGAATCGCCTAAATCCTCATCTTCGAGCCGGGTTTTGAGTCTGTCGAGATCAGCCTTGCGTGATTTTATCTGCGCCTGGCGCGGTGCAAACTCCTGCTCCAGCCGAATACTTGCAGCACGGGCTTGCGGTGCTTCATCGATCAGATAGGGAATGTCAACAAACCCGATTTTCACATCGGCACTGTAGCCGGGCGAGGTATAGAGCAACAGACACAGTACAACTGTTATCCGGGTGATCAATTTATTCATTCCTCGTTTATAAGCTAATGGCATGATCGCCGTTCTCACACATCAGCTTGCCGTTGCAACGCCTGGAAACACCTAAACGGTGAGGGATTGTCAATAATTTGCAGCCACAAATCATAGACGGTACTGACAAATTATAAACGCGAGCTAGAATATCGAGCCTATCGTAAATTGGAATTCATCCTTTTTGTCTATTTCGTCGTTGTCATTGTAGGTCTCGGCGTAACTGAAGGTTAGCGGCCCGATAGGCGCTAACCAGACAAACGCCACCCCATAGGAGCCCCTGAGTTCATCAACGTCGAAGTCTGACACATCCTTGAAAACATTGCCAAAGTCTGTAAAAAGACTTAACCGCGTGGCCCCCGGCGACTCGACGAATGGCGGCGGAAAAATAACTTCCAGCGTACCTAGTGTGCGAAAATCTCCACCGGTAGCGTCGCCTGTCTGTGTAGACACGCCATCGACGATTACTTCCTCACGCGGCCCCAGGCTGTTTCGCCGATACCCACGAACTGACTGAAGCCCACCGGCGAAATATCGTCTGAAAAACGGCAATGTTTCGAGCCCCTCTTCACCTTCTCCGTAATTAATTCTGGAACTGAAAGCAAGAGTAAAGCGATCCGTTAAGGGCTTAAAATACTCAAAGTTGTATCCCAGTTTTATATAACTAAGATCACTATTGGGTGAGGTCAGCTCAAGAGACAGCGAGTTACGGGTCCCACTGGTAGCAAATACAGTTCTATCTCTGGTGTCGTGTGTATAGCCGACAGTTACATCGAACAGATCATATTCGCTTCCATGTTTAGCAATAAATTCGGACACTTCCGATGACGAGCCAGGCGTTTCAATTGCTTCGACTCTTTCATATCCAAAACCGAAACTGAACGTAGAAAACTCACTTAGCGGAACGCCATATCGTACTTTTGCCCCATAACTATCAAGAATATAATTAGCCTGAGAAGTCAGCTGGCTGGTGTCTGTCTGTTTAATAAACCCCCTGATGTTTCTACTAATGCCATCAGGCGTGTAGTACGGGTCAGTATAAGATACGGAGAAATTATCCTGACTGGTGCTGTTATCAAATGCCAATGCAAAACGTTCACCCGTTCCAAACAGATTTTCCTGGGTAAAGTTAATATTAAAAATAAAGCCGTCCGTCCCATAACCCGCACCCGCGCCGAAAGAACCTGACGCCCCTTCCGTGACATCGACGGCTATATCAACCAGATCATCTGACCCGGGCACCTTTGGTGTACTGATCGCTACTCTTTCGATGTAGGGTAATCTCTGCAGACGGGTTTGTGATCGACTTAAGGCTGCCGGTGAAAAACGGCTGCCTTCCATTTGTCGCATCTCACGTCGGAGTACGTCATCGTGTGTGCGGCCCTGGCCACTGAACACTATTCTCCTGACGTACACCCGCCTGCCAGGTTCTATCTTCAGGTTTAAACCGACAGTTTTATCGTCGTCGTTGATATCAGGTATGACATCTACTCTGGCAAATGCAAACCCTTCTTCACCAAGTTTGTCTGCAATGGCACTGTTACTTTGAGTCATTAATTTACGTGAGTAAATATCACCTGTTTTCATCACAAGCAACGATTGTAATTCTTCTTCCGTTAGCACCTCACTGGTATCGGTAAAGTCAATTTCACCAACCCGATACAGCTCACCTTCTTCAATATTAATTGTGACATTGATGTCTTGTTTATCAGGAGAGATCGTGACCTGTGTCGATGGGATATCAAAACGCAGGTAACCCCGATCAAGATACCAGGCGCGAAGTATTTCCGTGTCGGCGGCCAGCTTGGCGCGCGAGTACTTGTTACGCGAACCAAATGGATTCAAGCCACCCACACCTGACTGAAGCAAATCTAACAACCGCGATTCTGAGAACGCGCTGTTACCGACAATATTCATGTGGCTGATACGCGCCACAGCACCTTCGGTAACGTCTATCTTTACATTGACGCGATTGTTCTCTAGCTCTTCGACCGCAGATACCACGCTGGTACCGTACTGCCCCCGACTGAAATACACCTGGCGTACTTCGGTTTCGAGATTGTCGAGTACTGATCGCCGGAAAATGCGACCGGGGGCCAGGCCAATGGAACGCAGGGTGTCGTTCATTTGCTCGTCAGGGAGTACAGTATTTCCCTCGACCTCAACCTTGGCTATTGACGGGCGTTCTTCAAGCGTGACAATAAGTGTACTGCCATCACGAGACAGCTTGATGTCACCGAAAAGCTCGGTATCGTAAAGTGCACGAATAACACGGGCGCTGTCGCGCCCCTGCTCGAAACGTTCACCGGCACGAACCGGCAGGTAGCTGAGCACCGTACCTTTTTCTACACGCTCAACGCCGCGTATTACGATGTCGGCGATGATAAACGGTCGCTCTTGCGCTTGCGAAACAGTTGGTAGACACAGCGCACACAGCAACAACAGCGTGGCAAACAACTGTATGCCCCGCGGAAGAAGGGTAAGACCTGATGGCATTGAGGGTTTTGCGCGTTTTGGGTTCTGCGCCAGAATACCAACCCCTCAGATGCAGAGGGATTACACATTCTAAACCTACGGCGATGATTTTCAGGTTGCTTGTGCCGGCTTCATCAGCAGCCTGAATGCCGCCGATGATCCGACAAGCAATCGGGTCAGGAAGGCAATATCCGAAGAATATCCTGATAGAAAACAAAGGTCATTAGCCCGGCCAATAGCAACAAGCCCAGCTGTTGCCCGACCAGCTGAATCTTCTCGGACACCGGTTTTCCTGTTAATACCTCAACAGCGTAATAGAGCAGATGCCCCCCATCAAGCATCGGCACAGGAAACAGATTAAATATTCCTAAACTGATAGACACCAGCGCGAGAAAATTTAGATAGTGATCGATACCGACACTGACTGATTGTCCGGCAAACTGTGCTATCGAGATCGGGCCACTCACGGTGTTTTTAAGCGATGCTTCGCCGGTAAACAGCTTTCCAATCATACCTAGACTCACCGAGATCATATCGCCGGTTCGCTGGAATGCCTTACCAACGGCAATACCGGGCGAGTACCTTTCTACTGTGCGTAATTTTTCGTCAATCACCTTTTGTGACTGCGTTTCTCTGGCACCGATGAAACCGATACTGGTCGTTTCAAGTTCCTTCACTCCGGGCGTCAGCTCGATGGCTATCTCCCGGCTGTCTCGTTGCAACAGGATTTGCAGCGGTTTTTCAGGGCTGGCGCGAATCACTTTAACCCACTCACCCCAGCTAGCAATCGCCTGACCGTCACTGCTTAGAATTCGATCTCCGGCCAACAGGCCGGCGGCTTCAGCCGCGCCACCCGGCACGATACCACCAATAACAGGGTCTACATCCGGCCACCATCTTTGTAAGCCAAGCTTGTAGACAATATCTACTTTACCGGACAAAAGCTCTCGACTGTCGATGGCTAACTGTCGCTTTTCACTGGCGCCACCTTCGGTAGACACGGTGATATCCAGGCTGTCATCGCTGTCAACAATACCCTCCAGCATCGCGACATACACCGTATCCCAGGTGGGTGTAGCCCGACCGGCGATGTGCGTAATTTGATCTCCCTCAACAAAGCCGGCTTCAGCGGCCGCGGAATTTGCCAGTGGCGTACCGACAATCGGCGCTACACCGGTGATACCGACAATGAAAATCAACCAGTAGAGAAACACCGCTAAAATCAGATTCGCCAGCGGCCCGGCAAGCACAATGGCTATTCGCGCCCAGACGCTTTTACGATTAAACGCCCGATGTAGCTCGTCGGCGGCTACATCGCCCTCGCGCTCATCGAGCATTTTGACGTAACCACCCAACGGGATCGCCGCCAGCACATACTCTGTTGCGTCTTCACCTGCGACTTTTTTCCATAGCGGTTTGCCAAAACCGACAGAAAATCGCAGTACTTTGACGCCCATCTTTCGTGCGACCCAATAGTGGCCGAACTCATGAATAGTGACCAAAATGCCAATCGCGATAATAAAAGCGACAATACTCAAAAGAATACTTTGCATCAGTTTATAACCCTACGCTCTTAGCCCATTACAGATATAGTCGTTCGCAAAGCCTCTGGCATCTCTATCCATCGCCTGCAACCCGGCCACCGTATTGGTGATCTGCGGGGTAAAATTTCGCAGTGCGTGTGCATTAACGCGCGCAATATCTGTAAAACCAATCCGCTCATCCAGAAATTGCTGTACCGCTACTTCATTAGCGGCATTTAGTACGCCATTTGCAGCACCACCGGAACGCATCGCCTCACGCGCAAGCGCCAGACAAGGAAAACGGTTGTAATCCGGCGCCTCGAACTCAAGCGCCGCCAGACTTTCAAAATCAATCGGATCAACACCTGCATCTATACGTTCAGGCCACGCCATCGCATTAGCGATAGGTGTACGCATATCTGGTTGCCCCAATTGCGCCAACACCGACCCATCACAGTATCGCACCATAGAGTGAATCACACTTTGCGGATGCACAAGCACTTCGATCTGACTTTCATCCACACCGAACAAAAAGCAGGCCTCTATAATTTCCAGCCCTTTATTCATCATGGTTGCTGAATCGACAGATATTTTCGAGCCCATACTCCAATTTGGATGATTGATGGCCTGCGCAACCGTGGCCTGCTGCATTTGTGATTCAGTCCAGCAACGAAAGGGACCACCAGAGGCCGTCAACACCAATTGTTGTATTTCCTCAGCCCTTTGCACTGACGCACCGTGCTGGTTTGCGGCCGGCAGACACTGAAAAATTGCGTTGTGTTCGCTGTCTACCGGAACAATCACTGAATTGCCGGCACGAGCCGCATCAGTCAGCAATCGCCCTGCCACAACCATTGATTCTTTGTTAGCGAGAAGAATTTTTTTACCTGCCCTGGCTGCGATCAATGTGGGCCCTAACCCGGCAAAACCGACAATAGCTGCCATGACGATCGGAATGTCCGGATCCGCAGCAATTTTGTCCTGAGCATCATTACCGAAGAGAACAACTGTTGCAGAATCGATCTGCCTCAGTCGGCTTGACAACTCACTGGCCGCCGCTGCATCAGCCATTGCTGCAAAACGTGGTTTGTGATCCACACATTGCTGAAACAATAAATCCACGTTCTTGTTGGCACACAACGCAGCAATCTGATAGCGGTCAGAATTGCGCTGAATCACATCGATAGTACTGACACCGACGGAGCCGGTAGATCCAAAAATCGCGACCGATTGAATTGACGTTTCGGACAAACCGGCTAAGTCCATAGTATGGCGAATACCATCCAGGGTATCGCCGCTAGCAGACCGTCAAAACGATCCAGCACACCGCCGTGGCCAGGCAGCAGATTGCCACTGTCCTTCACACCACTTGTGCGTTTCGCACGACTAATAAATAAATCACCGGCAATAGAGAATACAGCGGCTATCAGCGAAAAAACAATCAAAGCAAAAACCGATGGCTGATCTATCGAAAAGAATGCGACGAACACCACGGTCAGCGCGATCGCCGCCAACATTCCCCCCACAGCGCCTTCGATTGTTTTTCCTGAACTTATGTCAACAGCCAGTTTGTTTTTGCCAAACTTCCGACCGCTAAAATAAGCTCCTATATCAGCTGCCGCGACCAGCGCCACCACAAATACAATAAACGTGGCAGACAATTCTTTTCGCAACCAGAACAACGAAGTTACTGACACAATAAGAATAAACGCTGCCAACAATAATAACGGCCATCGCACACCTACGCTTTTCGCTACTGTCGGCCTGACATATAAATCCAACACAATAGCAATCCAGCTCAAAACAGCTATCAGCACAGGTAATTTGAGTAGTTCAGCCCCACTGAACCACATAGCCAGCGCGGCAGCAAGGGTTACCATAACACTGAACACGACCCGCGATGACTGATCCGCCAGATTACCGAGCGTGCTCCATTCCCAGGCACAACAACCAGTTGCCACAAGCAACAACATGCCATACCAGAAATCTGACCAACCAAACAAAGCCCACAACACCACCAGTGCCAGTGCTACTCCGGTAATTATCCTTTGCTTTAACACGTGACGACTTCGATTGAACTACGCATCGCCTTCTTGCTGCACAATCTGTTCACCAGTCTGACCGAACCTTCGTTGTCGTTGCGCATAGCTTTCGATAGCCTTATCGAGTTCTTCAGCATTAAAATCAGGCCACAGCGTTTTAGTAAACACAAGCTCGGTGTATGCCAGATGCCATAACAGAAAATTACTCAGGCGATGATCGCCACCAGTACGGATGAACAGATCCGGCTCCACCCCGTCATTCAGCCAGGTGTGCCTGGTAATCAATTGATCATCAATTTGATCAGGTGTTATGGAACCATCCTGCACCAGCTCCGCGATACGCCTCATTGCGACCACTAACTCTCGACGGCCACCGTAGTTAACAGCGATATTTAGCGTCATACCGGTATTGTTGCCGGTTTTTTCCGTTGCAGCAGCAATCTGGTGCTGAAGATTCTCGGGGAAACTTTCAACCTCACCAATAAATCTGACGACTATATTATTTTTATGCAGTTTGTCTATTTCACTTCTCAGTGCACGTAAAAACAACTCCATCAGAAAACTAACTTCCTTTTCGGGTCGCTTCCAGTTTTCACTGCTAAAAGCATACACAGTCAAGGCACCAACACCCAGCCGGACACAATGCTCTACAATATGGCGCGTGGTTTTGACTCCGGCCTGATGGCCGGCACTACGTGGCAAATTCTGCCTTTGCGCCCAGCGCCCGTTACCATCCATGATGATAACTATATGTTCGGGCAAATCACTCAACGGCCCACAACTCTTGTGGGAGTCGACAACACGCTGCAAGCGAGACTTGTCAAAGCAGCTTTAGTGGATTCAGGCATATTGATATAGATTTCGATGAGAGCCGTTAGACTTCCATTAATTCGGCTTCTTTACCTTTGAGCAGCTCATCGACCTTGGCGATATGCTCATCGGTAATTTTCTGAATATTCTCCTGGCCCTTGCGCTCTTCATCTTCGGAGATCTCTTTCTCCTTTTGCAGATCCTTAAGATCACCGTTTGCGTCTCTGCGAATGTTGCGCACGCTAACCCGGGCGTTCTCCGCTTCAGCCCTCACCACCCGTACCAGATCCTTACGACGCTCCTCTGTCAGCGGAGGCATTGGTATCCGTATGACCGTACCCGCGCTTGAGGGATTCAAGCCCAGATCTGAATTTAGAATTGCCTTTTCAATCGGCGCGACCATATCCTTTTCCCATGGCGTTACCGTCAACGTGCGCGAGTCTTCGATATTGACTTTGGCTACCTGATTCAAAGCAGACGCATTTCCGTAATAGTCAACCTTGATGTGGTCGAGCAAACTCGGGTGCGCGCGACCGGTTCGAATGCGACTGAAATCCTGCTGCAGGGAGTCAAGACTTTTGGTCATTCGGATAGCTGCATCTTTTTTTATATCATCAATCATTTTTCTACCCAGAAAGTCGGTTACCGCTGGAGCGCGGCATTGCTGCGCCGGTTATTGTTCCGATTGTGCCATAAAAAAGCCGGCACTTCGGCCGGCTTTGAAAACAAAAGATTGCAAAACCGTAGCGACGGCCAAATCAGTTTAGTTGTTGACTTGCGCCATCACTTCTTCTGCAAAATTTTCTACCTTCTTTTCTATGCCTTCACCAACTTCAAAACGAGCGAAGAAATTCGCCGAAGCGTCGCTTGATTTAAGCAATTTTTCTACCGATTGGTCAGGGTCTTTCACATAAGCCTGGCCCAGCAAAGTGATCTCTGCCAGATACTTGCGCAATCGGCCCTGTACCATTTTTTCAATGATCTCAGCAGGCTTGCCACTGTCAGCAGCTTCAGCTACTAAAATCTCTTTCTCCTTATCCAGCAGTCCGGCTGGCACATCAGCTTCACCGATGCATACCGGGCTGCTGGCAGCAATATGCATGGCTATATCGCGAGGCAAAGACTCGCCGCCACCAGTAATTTCAGTGATAACACCAATTCTCTCACCATGCTGGTAGACACCAACTGTACCGGTATTTACTTCGTGACGAACATAACGCCGAACCTGAATATTTTCACCAAGCTTGGCCACCAGTTCCTGCCTGATGTGTTCCAGTGACTGGCCATCAGCCTCGATGGCACCCAATGCATCTGCATCAGCTGGATTGGACGCCAACACGGCCCGGCAGACTGCTTGCGCGTACGCACTGAAATCGTCGCCTTTAGCGACAAAATCTGTCTCACAGTTTACTTCTGCCATCGCCACGGATTTACCATCCGCACTTGTTTCAATTGCAATTACGCCTTCAGCTGCTGTTCGGCCTGACTTTTTATCAGCTTTAGCCAAACCAGATATACGCATCTGTTCCGCAGCGCTATCCAGATTGCCATCTGCTTCTACCAGTGCTTTTTTACACTCCATCATGCCCGCGCCAGTTCTCTCGCGCAGTTCCTTTACCATTGCCGCTGTAATAGCCATTTGTTTGACCTGTTCTCTTGAATTTAATAGAGCCTGATAATTTAATCAGACGGTTTATGCCCTTAGCTAAAACCGCAATGGGAGGCTATTTGCCTCCCATTGCTCTTTAACGGGATGTCGGTAACACAAGGAAACCGTACACGACTGCTTAAGCGGGATCAGCCGCCTCATCACCAGTAGAGCCTGACGCTGGCGCTGCTGCCGGAGCCACTTCAGCCGCCGCTTCTGCCGCCGGAGCCGCCTCTGCTGCCGGAGCCGCTTCTGCTGCCGGAGCCGCCTCTGCTGCCGGAGCTGGAGTCGCTGCTTCGGCAGGAGCCGGGGCTTCTGCTGGTGTCTCAGTCACTTCAACGTATTCTTTGCTGTCTGTGATCGAAGCCGACGTCTTGCCTGTCTTTATCGCATCAGCAGCCGCATCGAGGTACAACTGAATAGCGCGTACCGCGTCATCATTGCCTGGAATAACGTAATCGACGTTTTCAGGTGAGTTGTTACTATCGACAATAGCCACGATCGGAATACCCAGTTTTTTCGCTTCTGCAATAGCAATTTTTTCGTAGCCGACGTCGACAATGAAAAGCGCATCGGGCAGGCGATCCATTTGCTTTACACCACCAAGACTTTTGTCCAATTTGTCGAGCTCTCGACGCAGAGTAAGCGCTTCTTTCTTATTCAAACGCTCTTCGCCGCCGCTCTCAAACATTTCCTCAAGCTCAATCATACGCTTGACGGACTGCTTGACGGTTTTGAAATTGGTCATCATACCGCCAGGCCACCGGCGATTAACAAAAGGCATATTGCACTGGCTGGCAGAGTCTTTGACCGCATCTCTGGCTGCTCGCTTAGTACCTACAAACAACACCTTGCCATTTTTCGATGCAAGCTTACCCAGAAAATTAAGTGCATCGTCAAGCGCCGGCACTGTGTTTTCAAGGTTGAAAATATGGATTTTGTTGCGCTCACCATAGATATAGGGCGCCATTTTCGGGCACCAATATCGAGTCTGATGACCGAAATGTACACCAGCTTCTAACATCTGGCGCATGCTAACTTTAGACATATTATTTTTCCAATTGTACGGGTTGAGCCTCCGCTCCATCATGCGCATGCAACCGGTTTCCCGGCACCCTTGCAGCACAATTACCAATGGAACGTGTGAATTCCGATCTGCCGGCGACACCGGATAACCCGGGGTTTCGCCTTCAAACCGGTAGTTTGGAGTTTGTCTTGCAACAAATCTTCCGTAGTTAACCCACAATTATATTCCAGATTTGCCGAATGTTCCAATACAATAACGGGCTGAATTGGAGTTTCACACCCGGAACCCAGTAAAATATTGAGTTGGCGCACCCCGACGCCGTTATTTATTTGTTGAAAGGACACAGATTCAATGAGTTCACCGCATGCCGTACCAATTAAAACCCCGGAAGAAGTCGAAAAAATAAGAATCGCCGGACGTATGGCAGCCGAAGTTCTGGATATGATCACCGAGCATGTACGGCCGGGTGTAACTACGGAAGAATTGAACTCAATCTGCCATGAGCACATCACGGTAAAACAGCAAGCCACACCCGCGCCTCTCAATTATCGCGGTTTCCCGAAATCCATCTGCACATCGCTAAATCACGTCGTGTGCCATGGCATTCCCGGCGAGCGCGTGCTGAAAAAGAAAGACATCATCAATATTGACGTTACCGTCATCAAAGACGGATACCACGGCGACACCAGTCGCATGTATTACGTTGGAGAACCGACCGTCAGAGGCCGCAGAATCTGTGATATCGCCCGCACAAGCCTTGAAAAAGGGATCGAAGTTGTTCGCCCCGGGGTAACTTTGGGTGACATCGGCCACGCCATTCAAAAATACGCTGAAGGTGAAAACTGCTCTGTGGTGCGTGAATACTGCGGTCACGGCATCGGCCGCCTTTTTCACGAAGAACCGCAAATACTGCACTACGGCAAACCCGGAGAGGGACTCGCTATCGAAGCCGGTATGGTCTTTACTATCGAACCGATGATTAACGCCGGTAAACGCCAGGTAAAACTATTAGGCGATGATTGGACAGTGGTCACCAAAGATCGCAGCCTGTCGGCACAATGGGAACACACAGTGCTGGTGACAGACACAGGTTACGAGTTGCTGACCCTTTCACCACAACAAAGTTAAAAGACGGTGAAAAAATTACCGGCTCAGGCGCAAGACACAAAACCATCCCGTATAAGCTACGAAGAATTACTGCACCTGCCATCCATGATCAAAGAGGTCGAGGCGCAGGGTGCGACCGTATCGGCGTATCGCGATGCCTTAAAGCAAGCGCGATCCACGCTGATGCAGCTCTTTACCGAGGGAGCACCAGCCGCAGAGCTAATCGCCTGGCAATCAGCGATAACTGATACTCTGGTTGATCATCTATGGCAACGCACGATCCCGGATCACGCAGGGGATAGCCTGGCATTGATCGCGGTAGGTGGCTACGGCCGCGCAGAACTCCATCCGCATTCCGACATTGACATACTGATTCTTACCGAAACCGGCTATACAAGTGCCGATGATGAAATCAGTAAATTTGTCACCGCGCTGTGGGACCTTGGCCTTGACATCGGACACAGTGTCCGTGACATCAATCGCTGCATTGAAGAGGCCACAGCTGATGTCACGGTGATAACAAACTTACTTGAAAGCCGCATTCTCACTGGATCTGAGGCCTTGTTTTATGACTTGCGCCGTGCCATCGAACCAGCACAGATGTGGCCCGCACCCGAGTACTTCTACGCCAAACGTGAAGAGCAACAAACTCGTCACGTAAAGTATCATGATTCCGCCTACCGACTTGAGCCGAACCTGAAAGAGAGCCCGGGCGGCTTGCGTGACATCCAGACAATCACATGGCTTGTTATTCGACACTACGGTCATACAAACTTCAGCGCGCTCGTCAACGACGGCTATCTGACCAAACGCGAATTGACACTACTAACCGAGGGTAGAGACTACCTTTGGAAGATCAGGTTTTTACTGCATGAAAAAGCCGGTCGCAAAGAAGATCGCGTGCTATTTGACTACCAGCGAGACCTGGCAAGAGACTTCGGGCACCTGCAAGAGGAAGGCAATGAAGCAGTCGAACAGTTTATGCAACGCTACTATCGGACGGTAACGCGTATAGAGCGTCTGAATGAAATACTCCTTCAACTATTGGAAAGTGCATTTGTAGGTGAAAGAGAACAACATATAACAAAACTGAGCAAACGATTTAATCTGGTCAACGGCTACATTGAAGCCGCTAACGGTAGTGTTTTTAAAAAATACCCACCAGCCCTGTTGGAAATTTTTCAGGTATTCGCCGCCGGCGATAATATAAAGGGGATCGGCGCTAAAACTCTGCGCCAGCTCCGCAACAATCTACACCTTATCGATAGCCACTTTCGCTCAGAACTTATTCCCCGAGACTTATTTTTACAGCTGTTCAGAGAACCAAACAAAATTACACGCAAGCTACGACTGATGAATCGCTATGGCGTGCTTGCCGTATATCTTCCAAACTTCGAAAAAATAGTCGGTCGTATGCAATACGATCTCTTTCATATATTCACCGTTGACGAACACACCTTAATGGTGATTAGAAACTTACGCAGATTCGCCATTCCACACCACAATGATGAATACCCCCACTGTTCTGAAATAATGCAACAACTTGAGAAACCGGAGCTACTCTATCTGGTTGGGCTTTTTCATGACATCGCTAAAGGCCGGGGTGGCGATCACTCTATACTGGGTGCCGAGGATGCGCAGGACTTCTGTAAACTGCACGGACTGGATGATACAGACACTAAGCTTGTTGTATGGACAATCAGATATCACTTAAACATGTCAACTACAGCACAGCGTAAAGATATATCCGACCCGGAGGTAATTTACGAGTTTGCACACTTTGTAGGGTCAAAGCGTTACCTGAACTTTCTGTACCTGCTTACAGTGGCGGATATCAGAGGCACAAACCCGGAGCTTTGGAACTCGTGGAAAGAAAATCTATTGCTACAACTATACAACAGCACAGCACAAGCCCTGCAACGCGGTCTGGACAAACCCATTGAAAAAATTGAAATCATCAACCAGAAGAAACAGGATGCAAACGCGCTGTTAGCTGATAAAAACATTTCAGAACAAGAAATATCCGACTACTGGAACCATTGCGACGATGCCTATTTTTTGCAATATACGGCGGATGAAATTTGCTGGCACACGGTTAATATATCCATAGCCAGTGACAACGAACCGCTCATTCTGTTACGTCGAAAAACCAGTCGCGGCTCCACCGAAATATTTATTCATGTAGATGATTACTTCCAGATATTCAATGACACAGTAACAGCGCTTGACCAGCTCAGCCTGACAATTGTCAGCGCAGAAATCCTGACATCCATCAACGGCAAAACATTGAATACTTTTTTTGTCTTAGACAGAGAGGGTGAGTCAATTCATGACAACAGCCGACTGGACCATATCTACCGAACCTTAATGCAGACGATCACAAGTCCGGATACTTTGTCACGCCCCACACCGCTGCCCTCGCCCAGACGACTGAAACATTTTGACTTTCAGCCCATTATAAAATTCGACAATGATATGTCGGACGAATACACCAGCCTGTTTATCAAAGCGATAGATCGCCCCGGCCTCCTGAGCGCCATAGGTTATAGCTTTGCAAAAAACAACATACGTGTTTTATCGGCCAATATTGCGACCCTTGGTGAAACCGCGGAAGATGCCTTTTTTATTCAGACACTGGAGCGGCAGAAAATAGATGACCCAGCTGTGCTGCAGTCATTAGAACAGACATTACTACAATACGTTGACGACTAAAATTATGTCCGCCACTATCGATCTGGCTCAAGCCTTAATCAGACAGAACTCTGTCACTCCCGCAGACGGGGAATGCCAGAATATTATTGCGGATTATTTGTCACCACTCGGGTTTCGCAATACACACCTGCCATTCGGCAAGGTCAGCAACCTGTGGTCTGTGACACCTGGAGACGGTCCACTATTTGTGTTTGCCGGCCATACCGATGTAGTTCCGACCGGTGATCCGGAGAGCTGGACCTACCCACCCTTCGAAGCGCAGATTCATGATGGAATGATCTACGGTCGCGGTGCTGCAGATATGAAAAGCAGCATTGCCGCAATGATGATTGCTGTTGAAAGAGTAATGACCGAACAATCTGTAAAAGGCAGAATAGGGTTTCTAATCACCAGTGACGAGGAAGGCCCGGCTATTGATGGCACTGTAAAAGTAATGGACTACCTGTCTAAACAAGGCACCACGATTGACTGGTGCATTGTCGGTGAGCCGACCAGCACAAACAAACTGGGTGACATTATTAAAAACGGCAGACGCGGCTCAATGAACGGCCATCTGATCGTACACGGTAAACAAGGCCACGTTGCCTACCCGCACCTGGCCGACAACCCGGTCCACGCGATATCCGCAGCGCTGCACGAGCTGACATCAGCCAGTTGGGACAATGGCAACGAGTTCTTTCCACCCACTACATTTCAAGTATCCAATATCAATGCAGGCACCGGAGTTGATAATGTTATTCCCGGTAATTTAAGCGCACGTTTTAACTTCAGGTTTTCAACTGAAGTCACCGTCGATCAACTACAAGCCCGGGTCACGGATATACTGGATAAACACAAGGTAGGCTACGAATTAAATTGGCGGGTTTCCGGTCACCCTTTTATAACGGAACGCGGCAAGTTGGTCGATGCCACCGTTGATGCAATACGATCAGTGTGTGGCTATGAGACAGAACTATCAACCAGTGGTGGCACCTCTGATGGTCGGTTTATCGCGCCGAGTGGCGCTGAAGTACTGGAACTCGGCCCACTCAATGCCACAATACATCAAGCGGACGAGTGTGTATCGTGCAATGATCTGGAAAAACTCACCGACGTCTACGCAGCTGTCGTAAAACAACTGCTGACCTGAACCCGGCCGGGATGCCGGAAATTTACGATCCGGCGTTTTCCGGCCAGGTGGACCATGGACTTCGATACAAGGAAGAATTTCGATACCGTGAATCACTACTTACTTCAGAACCCACCCACTCGGGTAACTCCAGCGTATAGTCTGCATGAGGCAACTCAATCTCTGCAACAATCAGCCCTTTATTGAGAGCATGAAACTCATCAATTTCCCACACCAACCCTTTGTGCTCTACCTCATGACGCGTTTTTGAAATCGGCGTTGCCGTGCAGATGTTGTCGAGCATAGTGACAGCGTCAGCAGCCGGAATAATATATTCATAATCGTAGCTGGAAATGGTATCTATCCGAGCCTTTATAGACAAATAATAATCATCATTCTTTTGCCGTACCCTGCACACCAGGCCGTTTTGATCAGCAAGGTAGCCCTGTCGCATTTCGATTTTTTTCGACCCGGAAGGCCAACGGTCTGAAACCACCAGAAACTTACGTTCTATTTCAATCACAGAGTATTCCCCGGCACTGCCATGTTGAATTTTGAAACAACTTTCAGTGAAAGTGGATCAGTTTCGACCAAAGCGCGGCACCGCGTCAATTAGCGCTTGTGTATACGCATGTCTTGGGTTGCCACATACTTCAGCTGTCGGCCCTGATTCTACCAGACGCCCCCGATGCATCACGGCTGTTCTGTCACTGACATATTCAACCACTGAAATATTGTGGGTAATAAATAATAACGTCAAGCCGTGCTGTTCACGAAGCTTTAACAACAGCTCAAGAATCTCTGCCTGAACTGACACATCGAGCGCGCTGGTAATTTCATCACATACAATCAGTTTAGGCTTAACCGCCAGCGCTCGGGCAATTCCAATCCGCTGTCGCTGACCACCCGAAAATTCGTGAGGATATCGCCAAATATAGTCAGCGGGTAAATTTACATCTTCCATTAACTGTTGCGCCAATTCGATTCTGTGCTCATTCGACTCACCAATGCGATGTACAGCCATCGGCTCGGTGAGTGTTGTAGCGATCGTTAAACGGGGATTCAACGAAGACAGTGGATCCTGAAACACCACTTGCAAGTCGGTGCGCAACGGCCGAAATGCCTCCTTGCTTATTCGAGTGATGTCTTTGCCTTCGAAATAGACACTTCCACCGGTAGGTTCAAGCAGACGAACGATTGCCCGCCCCAGAGTCGATTTGCCGCTGCCCGACTCGCCAACCAGAGCGACTATTTCACCGCGATTGATTTTTAAAGTAACCCCGTCAACAGCACGAATCCGGGAAGTCACCCGTCGCAACAGTCCGCTTCTTACGGGAAAGTACACTTGCAAATCACGGGTTTCCACCAATAGCTCTCCGGACGCTCTGACGGCGGCGGGCTGTTGAAGATTTTCGGGCAAGGAGTCAACCAGCTTTTGCGTGTAGGGATGGGTTGGCTGGTACAGAACATCGTCACGCAATCCCTGCTCTACAATCAACCCATCCTTCATCACGGCTACGCGATCCGCCACCTGAGCGACTACCCCCAGATCGTGGGTGATAAACAATACGGCCATACCGCTGGTGTATTGTAGATCTTTGATTAGCTCCAGTATGCCGGCCTGCACAGTCACATCAAGTGCGGTGGTAGGTTCATCCGCAATGAGTAATTCAGATTTACAGGCAAGCGCCATCGCTATCATTACACGCTGTCGCTGACCACCTGACAATCGATGCGGATAATCATTGAATCTTGATTCGGGATCATCAATTCTTACATCGCGCAGTGCGCTTAAAGCAACTGCACGCGCTTGTGAATCCGTGGTGCCGGGCTGGGTCAGTTGAATAGCTTCCGCTATTTGCTCACCAATGGTAAACACTGGATTCAACGACGACATAGGCTCTTGAAAGATCATGGCCATCCTGCGACCACGGACCCGCGTCATCTGATCATTTTCAATGGTTAGTAAATCTATACTTTGTCGCCCGTTATCAGAACTCAGGGACACAACACCGCAGGGGTGATTGGCGATAGACTCTGGCAGCAATCGCATAATGGACAAGGCAGTAACGGATTTGCCACTGCCAGACTCACCAACCAGACAGACGGTTTCACCACGATCAATCTGAAGGTCAATACCTTTAACCGCATGTATGTCACCGGTGCTTGAAGACAGCATTGTTTGCAGATTTTCTACCTGCAACAACATCAGTGCTCTGCCCGCTGCGTTAACGGATCAAGAGCATCTCGCAAAGACTCACCAATCAGGTTATAGGAAAAAACGGTCAGAAATATCGCACCGCCGGGGAACAATGCCATCCACCAGTTAAAGGTCGAAGACTGCACCGCCTGATTCAACATCTGCCCCCAGGAGGGGTCATCTATCAGGCCCAACCCTAAAAAACTTAAGGTTGCCTCTGCAAGAATAGCTGATGCCACACCGAAGCTTGCAGCCACCAGTACGGGCGCGACAGCATTGGGCAGTATATGGCGGAACAATATTGATCCCAATGGCAGCCCTGAGGCCACTGCCGCCTGTACAAAGTCCTGGCTTCTCAAACGCAAAAACTCCGCTCGGACATATCTGGCGTAGCCGGGCCAGCTGGTCAGGCCGATTATCACCATCATAATATACAAACTGCGATCAAAAAACGCCACGAACGTGAGCAACAGGAACAGCGTGGGTACTGCTTCGAAAATTTCCACCAGCCGCATCCCGATCATATCGGCAATTCCGGAGAAATACCCCATAAGTCCACCGATAATCACCCCCAGACTGATTGCAATACCAGTTGCCACCAGGCCTATCCCCAGCGCCAGTCTTGACGCGTGGATCATGCGACTGAAAAGGTCTGCACCATTTTCAGTGGTACCCAGCAGGTGAACACGCTGCGCTGTCATTGAAGGTGCTTGTAAACCGGTATCACCGTAGTCACGCAAATAGTCTTTCGGTGAATAGGGAATGGGCGCTTGAAGAACCCAATCCGGCGGGCTGGTGCGGGCGCTTTCCCGGTACTCTTCATAAATCGACAGTTTCGGTGGCTGGAAGTAATGATTGCTTACTAAAAAAGTGACTGCACCAATTACCGCCATTAGCAATAATTTACGCACCATGGTGGCTGACCAAAAACACAGTAACAGCGCAAACAAACCCAGACATAACAGCGTCACATCAGCTGCGGTGAAATACCTTAGCGCCGGGCTGCTAACCACACCGTCTGCACTAAGCAGTAACGGCCGGCTATTCGCAAGCAAAGGCGCGAAGATCGCTGTAAATACTAATACTGCCAGCCACAATGCCCCCAATTTTGCGCCGCGTTTTTTAAAGGTATCACTAAAGACCCGCGCACCCAGGCCGCGACGCCTGATGTCTGATTGCAAATTTTTTGAACCACCGGCCGCCATACTATTACTCATAGCTCACTCGAGGATCAGCAATGGCGTAACACAGGTCTGCAATCAGGTAACCCGCCAACGTCATCACACCACTGATTAATGTCAATGACAACACCAACTCACGGTCACGGCCTTTAACCGCCTCCACCGCCAGCTTTCCCATGCCCTCAATACTGAACAGACTTTCAACAATCACCGAACCCGCCAGAAGACCGGGTAACAGTGCAGCGGCAACCGTAATTAGCGGGATGAGGCTGTTGCGAAAAACATGTCGCCATAGAACCACGTTATCAGTGGCACCCTTGGCGCGGGCTGTGCGCGCATAATCAGCAGCAAGATTTTCAAGCACCGCGGAACGTGCCAACTTGGCAAGAAAGGCAAAACCACCGAAGGTCAGACAAATCACCGGTAAAACCAGATGCCAAAGGCGATCAAACAAAAAACCTCTGACAAATTCACCATCGAATAAATACCTCACCAGAACAATAGCGCAGAAAAAACCTATCGAACCAGCCAGCATCACCCGGATAGAGTAAAAATCACTGGAAGCAATCCACCAGAAAAAGCAGGCCACTGATAATGTAATTAGAAAATGCATGAAAGCACTTATTGGCTGACCGACTGATTCTGCCATCGCAAGTCCGGCACAAAATCCAATCGCTGCAAAGACGACACTGCGCCACCATTGAGGCAGTCGGGCGTTAGCGACCAGCGCTACTGTGATTGTAGCGAGAGAGGCTAAAAAGAATACAAACACATCAAAAAGACTGCTCCAATGAGGTAAAAACGGCATGTCCAGCGCCTCGCGCCGACTTAACCCCGACTCGGGAAACCAGTGCCAGTTTTTTTCACTGGCAAAGAAACCGATTAGCAGTATTCCGGCGAGCATTACCGGCACCGACCACAACGCCAGAAGCAGCGAGCCGGACTTAACATCGAATGACTTACCACGCTGAGTTGCCGCTCGCACTCCAATCGAAATCGCCACAATATAAATAATCGGTATGGAGATCAGATTTAGCAGCAAGGTGATAGGTAACCGCTCACCGAGTAAATCAACCACTGGCCGCCCATACAGGAAGCTGTCGCCCAGATCAGCACCTTTGAAAATACTAAAATGCCTGAAACTAAACCCGTCCTGCTCTTCACTTTGAATAAAACCGATTGGCGATATGTTATTTAACCACCGCAGATATTGAACGGGAGGGGATTGATCAAGACCATAGCGACGGTTGTAGTATTCTTCCATCGATTTACGGGCTTCAGGTTGCATTACCCCTTCAGTCAGACTTTGCGCACTCAGACCTCCCGGCGATGACGCCATCACCGTAAAGACAACCAGAGTAATGCCGAGTAACGTGGGCACAATTAAAAAGACTCGCCGCAACAAGTAATTCAACATGATGTGTGTCTGGCGCTGGTCAAGAGATCTGCTACTGAGTGTGCTTTTGCAGCGTCAGAGGAACATAAGTTTCCACTGGTACCTGCGATGTATTCAGCCCGAGATTAGTTATCTCTATATTTTTTAATCGTCTGTCAACAAAGACCAGAGATTTCCTGCGCATAAGAAAGGTATAGGGCTGCTCCTCGTGTAGAATCTGCTCGGCCAGCCACCAGATCGGCATACGCTTGTCTTCATCAACAGTTGAACGGGCGGTATCTATCAGTCTATCCAGTTGCTCGCTTTTGAAATTAACGAAATTATCGCCACCACCATCTATCTGGGTACTGTGAAACATCTGGTAGATATCGGTTTCGACACCACTGCTCCAGCCCAGCGTTATGGCATCAAAATTACGACTGTCCAGCAGATCAATCATCACTGACCACTCGCTTGGTTTTGGAATAAGCGAAACACCAGCTCTGGCATACAGGTCTTTGAGAAACAGCACTATACGTCGTGTGTCATCACTGTCCTGGTAGTACACCAGTTCAAATTCAAGTGGCTGGCCCTCACTGTTTTCGAGCACCCCATCGTTATCGCGATCATCGAACCCGACTTCCGCCAATAATTTCTTAGCCGCTTCAACATCGGTGACCCAGGGTTTAACATTGGGGTTGTGCTGGCTGCTGCGCGGGTTAAAAGGGCTCACGGCAATCTCTGCATAACCCAACATGATTTCATCGACAATACGCTGCCTGTCTGTGAGCAACGTCATGGCCTGTCGCACCTTTTTTTCGGCAAATACCGTTGGCGTATCACCTCGCTGTCTGTTCCAGCCGATATAGCTGTACCCTGCTGTGGGGCTCATGTATTCAATATTACGCGCGCTTTTCTGCAACTGATCATCTTCAAGCAACTTCTGATACTCACGCGGCTTGGAGTTATAGTCATCTATGGTGCCGTTGCGAAAAGCGGCTAAACGGGCGCTGTCATTTTCAATGGTGTTCCAGATCAGTCGATCATATGAAGGCTGTACATCTCCCCAGTAACGCTGGTTCCGAATCAGTTCAACTCGTCCGGAATCCGGTGTCCAGCCCTTGGGATCAACCAGCGCATACGGACCAGAGCCAAGTAAAATACCTTTAGACTGGTTAAAGGTTTCAGGGTCTTCAAGGTAGGGCTCATAAAAATGCTGAGCCAGAACATCCATCTGCCCGGCAAGGCCCAGACTTTCAAAATAGGGCTCTGCAAAGACAAACCTCACGCGTCGATCATCCAATGCTTCCACAGAGGCGATCTTTTCTAACGATGACCGGGTACGCGGCGCCGCTATTTTTTCGTCCATGATAAAGCGATAGGAAAACGCCACATCATGCGCTGTCAGTGCAACACCATCGGAAAAGACCGGGTTATCACGCAGCGTGAAATCAATAGTCAGTCCATCTTCGCTAATTTGCCAGTCCCGAGCCAGCAGCCCGCTCCACTCCAGTGTATCGGGATTACGAATCAACAAAGTTTCAACGATATAGCTTTGCACTGTGGCCGCATAGACGTCGGATGACACCAGTGGACTGATGGTTTTTAACCCGACCGGAAACGCACCGACTTTCCAGTCACCTTCCGCGTAGTCAGAGCGTCGAACAGCCTCCGCCGCGCGCCCGAACGCGGCACTGTCAGTTGCCATATCCTGAGCGGATACATCACCGCTATGCGCACCAGACGTGAGCCTGCCCGACCCCGCCATCGCTTGAATTTCCCGCATGCTGCGGCGTAGTTCGCGCAGATCATCTGCCTGGTCATGCATAGTGTTCTGCATGGAGGCCATACTGCGCCACTGCCGGTCAGTCATGTACATGGATAAAATCACCAGACCGCCAACTCCCAGAACGCAGGCTAGAATTATCCAGTCTTTGACATTGAATTTTCGTTCGATGATTCCGCTCCTGTCTGAGATCCAGCTGTAATCATCATTGATTATAGTTGTTATGCCCAGTGTTTGTATTCGTTATCAACATTGCTAACCGCTCCTTACGGACCGGCACTGAATAAGGACGAATTAAAAGACTGAATTTCAGGGTATAATCCGGTTTTCGAACCTATTTTTAATAGCCGGAGCTAACATGGGATTTCTGACGGGGAAAAAAGCGCTGATAATTGGCGTAGCAAGCAAGCGCTCTATTGCCTGGGGAATTGCTAAATCGATGCATCGAGAAGGTGCTGAACTGGCATTCACTTACCAGAACGACCGACTCAAAGACCGTGTCGTGGAATATGCAACTGAACTGGGCTCTGACATCGTATTGCCCTGCGATGTTGAACACGACAATGAAATTGACGCTACCATGACTGCCCTTGCCGATAAGTGGGGGAAATTCGATATCTTAATTCACGCGGTCGGCTTTGCACCTCGCGATCAACTGGAAGGTGACTACCTCGACAACGTCACTCGCGAAGGTTTTAGAATCGCTCACGACATAAGTTCATATAGCTTTGCGGCAGTTGGTAAGGCAGCACGCCCAATTCTAAACGAGAACGCATCGTTGTTGACATTGAGCTACCTGGGAGCTGTTCGCTCCATGCCCAACTACAACGTCATGGGCCTGGCAAAAGCCAGCCTTGAAGCCAATACGAGATTCATGGCCCACTCTCTGGGGCCGCAAGGTATCAGGGTTAATGCAATATCGGCAGGCCCGATACGAACACTGGCTGCATCCGGCATCGGTGACTTCAAAAAGCTGCTGAATTACGTATCAGACACCGCGCCATTGAAACGCAATGTAACCACTGAGCAAGTAGGCGATACAGCGGCTTTTCTGTGTTCTGATATGGCTGGCGGAATCACAGGCCAGATAGTTTATGTAGACAATGGTTTTAGCAATGTGGCTATGCCACCTTCAATGTCTTAAACTGCTGTAGTGATTTCAAGATTGAATCTCTCTGGTTCAATCTCTCGCTCAATGTCTATGGCTGCAATGAGTCGGCCATATACCGGAATAATCAGCTACTAATACGGTTGCTCACCGGCCAGGCCGAGCACCGCGTCGTTAGTCACCACTTTGGCAGTTGATTTAAGCTCTACCACCATAGCTGAAAACTCGTCATTTGCGGGTGCCGGACTACCGGTGATCTCCGCTTCAGCGGCTTCCGATTCAGGCGCGGCGATACCACCAAAAATTGCTATCGCAATGTCACCATCGGCAGTGGTAACCGTGCGATAAGTGCTCGCACCTTCAGCAGGCTTTGGCATAGAAAACAGTTCACGGGATAATTGAGCATCCGAATCCGGATCGTTGCGACCAATTGCTTTTTGCTCAGCAAACTCTCCGCCATTCGCACTGGCAATTGCAGCCGGATCGCCACCGGAGGAAAGTTCCTGCTTAAGGTTGTCTGCAAGCGTTGTCAGTTCCTCTGTGGCACGTTGCTCTTGCAGAATTTTAACAATGTCGTCTTTGACTTCTTCGAGCGGTTTCGGCTGTGCCTCGATATGATCGAGCGTACGCAATACAATCGCGTGATTTTCAGCCACAGTGAGTACCTCGGAATTCAAGCCCTGGTTTAGCACGTCATCAGTGAGCGCTGCTGCCAGAACCTGTCTATATTGCCCTAATCCTTCTGTTGTATTTTGATCCAGCCAGTCAGAAGTTTTTACTTCTAGTCCTGTCTCATCCGCGGCTGGCTGCAGTGAATCGCTGTTTTCATAAGCGGCGTTCGACAGTAATTCACTAGCGCTATAGAATTTAGTTTCTGCAGCCTCGGCACGGAACTGCTGGTCAACTTCTTCTTTCACCTCTTCAAAGGACTGACCGCGTTCAGGAATAAGCTTGTTTAAACGTATGATGTGATATCCAAAATCAGATCTAACAGGCTCGCTGATACTACCTTCCTCCATCGCAAATACCGCCTCTTCAAAAGGAGCGACCATCGTACCGCGACCAAATTCGCCCAGACTACCACCATTCTCCTGTGAGCCGGGATCATCTGAAAACTCCTTTGCCAGGTCTTCCAGTGACTCACCGCCATTGATACGGTCAATCAGAGTATTGGCGAGTTGCAGCTTTTCTTCTGCTGCAGAGTCACTCGCATCGCTGTCCAGGGCCAGTAATATATGAGACGCATCACGCTTGTCAGGGACCACCCAGCGAGTTTTATTTTGTTCGTAATAACCTTGTAAATCGGCATCGGTGACTTCAACGGTTGATTTCAGGTCATCAATTTTGAGTTCCACATATTCAACGGTGACTTTCTCGGGATTATTGAAATCCGTTTTATTTTCATCGTAGTAGGCAGTGACGTCTTCATCGGACACTTCTATAGTGTCTGCCTTTTCCTGCAAATTAAATGAAATGGTGGACAAGTTGCGTCTTTGACTACGAAGCTGCTCAAGTCTTGAGTTTTCGGTACCCAACGCGAATCCGGAATTCACTACAGCTTCCGAAAACTGCTGCATGATCAAATCACCGCGATACTGCTGTTCAAACTCGCCTGGCGATACACCCATCGATTGCAGCTGTTGTTGGTAGCGCTCTTTATCGAAGCGACCATCAACAGTAAAACCTTCAATACTCAGAAGACTACTTGCCAGCGCTTCATCACCAACAGCAAATTTGTTATCAACGGTTGATTGACGAATAACTTCACGAGAGACGACAGTATCCATCACCTGATTTCTGTCGATCATAGAGGTTGGATTAAAACCCTGAGGTATGTTGCCACCGAACATCTGTGTTATTTGTTGACGTCGTTGCTGGTACGCACTTTCAAATGAATTCAGTGAAACCTTTTCACCGTTCACTTTGGCTGCATAGTCGGGCCCTCCGCCATTGAAATACGAATTCACACCGAACAGTGCAAAGGGTATACAAATTATCGTTACCAGCAGGTATTTAAGCCACTTGGAATTGCGGATGCCGTCTCGGAGATCAAGTAACATGTTAGTTTTCAGCTAATTGTTTAGTAGCAAGATAAAGGATAGGTCCGTAAAAGAGACCTCTCTCAACTATAGCAGCAGACACAAAAAAAGGGTGTCCAAATGGCACCCTTTTTTGATATGGCGGAGCGGACGGGACTCGAACCCGCGACCCCCGGCGTGACAGGCCGGTATTCTAACCAACTGAACTACCGCTCCAAAAATGGTGGGTGCTGAGGGGATCGAACCCCCGACCCTCGCCTTGTAAGGGCGATGCTCTCCCAGCTGAGCTAAGCACCCTGCATATCCGCCCTAGTTTATAGATTCTTTAAGCGCTTTGCCAGGCTTAAATCGCGGAACATTGGAAGCAGCGATCTGAATTTCTTCACCAGTACGAGGATTACGACCTTTACGTGCTTCTCTTTTGCTTACCAGAAACGTACCAAAGCCGATCAGGGTAATTTGATCACCTTTCGCCAGCGTATCACCGATTACATCTACAAGTGAGTCCACAATTTTGGCTGCGTCTGATTTTTGCACGTCTGCTTTTTCAGCAACGGCATCAACAAATTCTGTTTTGTTCATTCAATGGTGTCCTCGATGAGAAATTTACATAAGCGTATCGCACAAGGCCATATGGCGGTGTGCTAATTCTAGTGACCAATCAGTAATAGTATTGGAGATTTGCTTGCGAACCAGCGGCATGACGATTTACTGGCGTGCGAATGTTTCTTATTGTGTACTACCTGGACGACGTTCGACTACGTCGTCCTATGTCCCTACTTTACCACATACTTAGCTCTAATCGAAGGACTTCCTGCTAGTGGTGACGTACCGACTGCGACGATTTTTTCTTAGAAGATCGAGTCTTTGGTTTGTTGGTTTCTGCACCGTCAAGTGTCGGCGTCGGCGAACTGGTTAACGCAATCTCCAGCACTTCGTCAATCCAGCGTACCGGTTTTACCACCAGTTTGTCCAGAACCTCTGCGGGTATATCTGCAAGGTCTTTTTCATTCTCATGGGGAATGAGCACTGTTTTGATATTGCCACGATGAGCTGCCAGCAATTTCTCTTTCAAACCACCTATCGGCAATACTTCTCCACGCAGGGTAATTTCACCTGTCATCGCCACATCAGCCTTTACAGAAATACCGGTTAACGCTGACACCAGCGCTGTACACATACCGATACCCGCACTTGGGCCATCCTTTGGTGTTGCACCATCAGGCACGTGGATATGGATATCTTTGCTTTCATAGAAATCATCGCTTAGTCCCAATGCTGCTGCTCTGCTTCGTACCACAGTTTGTGCAGCCTGTATTGACTCTTTCATCACATCGCCAAGCTGGCCGGTGTAATTAAACTTACCTTTACCGGGCACGACAGCGGTTTCAATTGACAGCAATTCACCACCGACCTGAGTCCATGCCAATCCGGTGACCTGCCCGATTTTGTCTTCTTCTTCTGCCTGACCAAAACGAAACTGCTCAACACCAAGATACCTGGAAAGATTTTTTGCGGTAATTTCTACAGACTTGGTTTTCTTATCCAATAATATTTCGGTGACTATCTTTCGACAAATCTTGCTTATTTCTCTTTCAAGATTTCTAACGCCAGCCTCCCTTGTATAACAACGGATAATGCGCCTGATAGCATCTTCACCCAGAACCATTTCACCATCTCGCAAACCATTATCTGCAACCTTACGCGGCACCAGGTAGTTCAGCGCGATATTGAGTTTTTCAGTCTCTGTGTAACCGGGAATTCTGATGACTTCCATACGGTCGAGCAATGGAGCCGGTATATCCATACTGTTGGCGGTAGCGACAAACATTACGTCGGATAGGTCGTACTCCACTTCAAGGTAGTGATCTGAAAAAGTATGGTTTTGTTCCGGATCCAATACCTCCAACAATGCAGATGAAGGGTCACCGCGGAAATCGGTGGACATCTTATCGATTTCGTCGAGAAGGAGCAGCGGGTTCCGAGTTTCCGCCTTGGTGATGTTTTGAACTATCTTACCCGGCATAGAGCCGATGTAAGTACGTCGATGACCACGGATTTCAGCTTCATCACGAACACCGCCAAGTGCCATACGGCTAAACTTCCGTCCTGTTGCCCGCGCTATTGATTTGCCCAGTGATGTTTTACCCACCCCCGGCGGACCAACCAGACACAGAATCGGGCCCTTGGCTTTTTTCACTCGTTTTTGCACTGCGAGATATTCGAGTATCCGCTCTTTCACTTTTTCCAAACCGAAGTGATCTTCCTGAAGTGTCGCTTCAGCAGCTGCAAGATCTGATTTTAAGCGTGACTTTTTCTTCCATGGCAGATTGACCAGTGTTTCGATGTAGTTGCGCACAACCGTAGCTTCAGCAGACATCGGTGACATCATCTTCAGCTTTTGCAACTCACCGCTGACCTTTGTTTTCGCCTCCTCACTCATACCGGCACTTTCTATACGTTCGGCCAGGTCTTCTACTTCGTTTGGAACGTCGTCAAGGTCACCGAGTTCTTTTTGAATGGCTTTCATCTGCTCATTCAAATAGTACTCGCGCTGGCTCTTTTCCATTTGTTGCTTAACTCTGCCGCGAATGCGCTTTTCAACCTGCAGCATGTCGAGCTCTGCTTCCATCAGACTCATGAGATATTCGAGTCGTTCAGGGCACTGTTCGATCTCGAGTATCTTTTGTTTTTCTTCAATTTTCAGCGTCAGATGTGCAGCCACAGTATCTGCCAGACGAGACGGGTCTTCGATGCCGGTTAATGACGTCAGAATTTCAGGTGCCAGTTTCTTGTTTAACTTTACATACTGCTCAAACAGACTGACCACGGAACGAATCAGAACTTCCATTTCCTTTTCGTCAAAATCAGTGGTTGCAGAGACAATCTCGGCGTCAGCAGCAAAAAAACCATTTTCAGATTTTGCGATGTTACTAATCTTCGCCCGCTGGCTGCCTTCTACCAGCACCTTGATGGTACCGTCAGGTAGCTTCAGTAGCTGCAGGATATCTGCAAGGGTTCCGAACTCATTGATATCTTCAAGATCGGGTTCATCGACATCTGCACGTTTCTGGGCGGACAATAAAATCTGCTTGTCGCGAGTCATCGCTTCATCAAGCGCCAGGATGGATTTTTCCCGGCCTACAAACAGCGGGATAACCATATGCGGATAGACAACCACGTCTCTCAATGGAAGAAGCGGGATGTTTTGAGTGTTGGATTTTTTGCTTACTTTGGACTGCGGCTTATCGGCCATGCTGCCTCGCGGTTCATCAGGCGAAAAAATGTGGGAGATCCCACTCACCCTCAAGTGTAAGGCCGAACCGCAGATTTACAAGCGTTGTTTGCAGCTCTCCGGGTTAAATTTACTGATGTAAATAACCGGAGAGCCGGGAGGTTTTATTCGTCAGAAGCCGCTTTTTTGTAGTCTTTGTCGTCGTCGACGCCATCGATACTGGACTCGTTACTCGCCAACAACAGATACGGCTTTGCCTCGCCTCGAACTACGGCACCATCGACGATTACTTTCTTCACATCGTCCATTTGAGGCAGCTCATACATGGTATCCAGCAGCACATTTTCTAAAATGGTTCGCAAACCACGTGCACCTGTCTTACGCTCAGTTGCTTTTTCGGCCACGGCGTATAAGGCATCTTCACGAAACTCGATTTCCACGTTTTCCATGCCTAGCAATTTCTCGTATTGCTTGGTAATGGCGTTTTTTGGCTCAGTTAAAATACGAACCAGTGCATCTTCATCAAGCTCTTTTAAGGTTGCCACCACAGGCAAACGGCCGACAAATTCCGGAATCAGGCCATATCGCACCAGATCTTCTGACTCAACCGCTGCCAGTAAATCACCCAGTTTTTTGCTTTCGTCTTTTGTCTTTACCTCGGCACCGAAGCCCATGCCACCCTTTTCAGACCGATCACGGATAATTTTGTCCAGCCCGGCAAATGCGCCACCAACGATAAACAGGATATTTCTGGTGTCTACCTGCAGGAATTCCTGCTGCGGGTGCTTGCGTCCACCCTGCGGAGGTACCGAGGCTACCGTGCCTTCTATCAGCTTCAACAGCGCCTGCTGTACACCTTCTCCAGAGACATCGCGAGTGATTGAAGGGTTGTCTGCCTTGCGCGAAATTTTGTCAATTTCATCGATGTATACGATGCCGCTCTGCGCCTTATCGACGTCGTAGTCACATTTTTGCAGCAATTTTTGAATAATGTTTTCGACGTCTTCACCCACATAACCAGCCTCGGTCAGTGTGGTGGCATCTGCCATTGTGAAAGGTACATTCAACAGCCGGGCAAGTGTTTCAGCCAACAATGTCTTACCGGATCCGGTGGGCCCGATCAACAGTATATTACTCTTGGCGAGCTCTACATCGTCTTTCGAATCGGCCTGGTACTGCAGACGTTTGTAGTGGTTATACACCGCTACTGCCAGAATCTTTTTAGCTTCCTCCTGCCCGATCACATATTGGTCAAGAGTATCTCTAATTTCCAGAGGCTTAAGAAGTTCACCGGTTGCGCTGGCCGCCTTCTCCTGCATTTCTTCTGTAATGATATCGTTGCAAAGATCGACACACTCATCACAAATAAATACGGATGGACCCGCAATTAGCTTACGTACTTCGTGCTGGCTTTTACCACAGAATGAGCAGTAGAGTAATTTACTGTCATCTTGATTTTTATTATCGCCGTCACTCATTGATTCACTTTACCCCTTATTAGGCTACAACCACCTTGCCGTGTTTCAGCAAGTTTTGCAAGGCGCAAACCCGGCGGATACCGCTTCGATTGGGCATTGTTCAACACAGACATCCTAGCTTGAGGGACCGGCTGATTCCTTACCGCGACTTTCAACAACCCGGTCGATCAAACCATATTCCAGCGCATCTTCTGCTGTCATAAAGTTGTCTCGATCAGTATCTTTTTGAATTACCTCAAGATCTTTACCAGTATGACGGGCCAGCACGTCATTCAATCTCGAGCGAATAGACAGTATTTCCTGGGCATGAATTTCAATATCTGTAGCCTGTCCCTGAAAACCACCCAGTGGTTGATGAATCATCACACGACTATGAGGCAGCGCCAATCGTTTGCCGTGCGCACCGCCGGCCAACAGAATAGCGCCCATGCTGGCTGCCTGGCCCACACAAAGCGTGGTCACATCAGGTTTAATAAACTGCATGGTGTCGTAAATTGACATCCCGGCAGTGACCGAACCGCCCGGGCTGTTGATATATAAGGAAATATCTTTGTCGGGATTTTCAGACTCAAGGTACAAAAGCTGAGCTACAACGACATTCGCCATAAAATCTTCAACCTGCCCGACCAGAAAGACCACTCTTTCCTTGAGCATTCGCGAATAGATGTCATAGCGCATGGAACCACGGGGTGTGACCTCTTCTACCGTAGGTATGTAGCCAGTTGCCTGAGTTGCAGACATCCGCGTGTCCATGGAAATTATGCTCATGAATTACGTTCTCTTATATTTTTAATGAAAGAACACTGCAAGCTTTTAGCCTGCATTGGTCTCTTGTTGCTCATCTGCGGGTTTTTCCGGGTTCATCACATCTTTGAACTTCATCGGTTTATCCACAATAGTCGCGTTTTGCATCGCCCATTCAGTGACTTGCTGCTCTAACACCAATCCTTCAACGTTCTGTAAATATTCAGCATTACCATAATAGTAGTCTACAACCTGCTTGGGGTCTTCATAGGAAGAAGCGATGTTTTCGATTGTAGACCTAACCTTGTCAGGATCGGCTTTTAATTCATTCTTTCTTATTATTTCGGCAATCAGCAGCCCAAGCTTCACCCTTCTTTCTGCATCTGCCTGAAATAGTTCATCGGCAAAGTCCGGCGTTTCAGTACTGCCAGGCATCTGTCCGCGCATTTGCTCGACGATTTGCTGACGCAGTCGACCAATTTCTTCCTTGACCATACTGCCGGGAATATCAAAGTCGTTACTTTCCAGGAGCAGATCCATAACCGCCTGTTTATTGAGGTTTTCAAGAGACTGACCAAGCTCTCTTTCCATGTTCTTCTGAATATCGGCACGCAGACCTTCTACTCCACCTTCCTCTACCCCGAAAGCCTTGGCAAAATCCTCATCCACCACGGGCAATTCAGATTGTTTAATCGCGTGTACGGTTATCTTGAATTCTGCTTCCTTGCCGGCTAAATCTTCCGCACGGTAGTCTGCAGGGAAATTGACCTTGATTGTTTTCTGATCCCCCTTGGAGACACCGATCAATTGATCTTCAAAACCCGGAATCATCGAATTTGAACCCAACACCAATGGCGCATCATTCGCGGTACCACCGGGGAAATCTTCTCCATCTATCGAGCCGACAAAATCCATCGTGACCTGATCACCGTCAGCCGCTGGCTGATCTACTTCCGTCCACTCCAGTCTTTGCTGGCGCAGCGTTTCAATCATTTCGTCCAGATCGGCGGGTTCAACGCTTGCAACAGTTTTCTCTACTGACTTACCTGCGAGATCAGCGACAGTAATTTCCGGGAACACTTCAAAGGTCGCACGGTATTTAAAGCTTGCTTCGTCTTCTGTGGTTTCTTCTTCGCCTTCCGCTTTAAGAACGGGCTCGATCGAAGGCATACCCGCCGGGCGGTAGCTCTCCTGCTGCAGAGCTTCCTGATAACTTTCGTTGATCACATCGCCCAGAACTTCTTGTCGCACCTGACCACCGAAGCGTTTGCGCACCACCTGCAAAGGCACTTTACCGGGACGAAAACCATTGATACGAGCTGTCTTGGCAAGCGACTGCAACCTTTTGTTGACGGCATCGTCAATTTTCTCAGCTGGCACCTGGACAATGATTTTCCTTTCCAGTCCGTTTGCTGATTCTTCAGTTACCTGCATGCTGACCTCGACAAGTCGTGATACGACTATTTATAAAAGCGGTTATTTAAAAACGTTGTGAGCGGACGCACCACAACCTTGGTTTGTAGTGAACACCGGACGAAAGCCCACCTTAAAGTGACTTTCATCCTGCGTTCAAATTGGTGCGAGAGGAGAGACTCGAACTCTCACGGGTTACCCCACTGGTACCTAAAACCAGCGCGTCTACCAATTCCGCCACACTCGCATGTGTAATCGCCCATTATAAAGCATCCATTGATACAGTAACCAGTGGAATAGCTGTAATGTCTCACGATTTTTTGAACAGCGCCGAATCCCGGCCACCGTTTCAACCAACCAAGATATTAAAGTGGGGTGGACGATGGGATTTGAACCCACGACCACAGGAATCACAATCCTGCGCTCTACCAACTGAGCTACGCCCACCACTGAAACCTTAATGACTGCCAATATGCACTTTCACTGACCAGAACCATCACAGATATGCCTGATCATGGAAAATGGCACGCCCGGCAGGATTCGAACCTGCTACCCTCGGCTTAGAAGGCCGATGCTCTATCCAAATGAGCTACGGGCGCATTAATCTTCCCGATTAGCCGGACTCTGGTTGGTCCGCGAAGTGCGGTAAATTGGTCGGGGCAGCAGGATTCGAACCTGCGACCCTCTGCTCCCAAAGCAGATGCGCTACCAGGCTGCGCTATGCCCCGATTTCAAACTTGCCAGAAATTCCGGCAACTCAAGGGACGCGAGTCTACGCGTGCTACCGATCCCCGTCAAACACTCTCTTCTTTCATTTTCGCATTTGTGGATTAATTTCACCAGAATAATGCAGAAATCCACCGAAAAACCAACCGTGATCGCCTATAGCATAGCCTGATTTAGCGAGGTATCCAGCTCTGCAAAAATTTATCTAGTCTTCGCGTTCTTCTATCCAGGTCATTTGAATAGCTTCCAGTATTTTTTCATTCGATTTCTGCGGATCGTCGTCAAACTCATCAAGCGCGGTTACCCACGCGTGAAGATCAGTAAATCGGATCAACTGCGGATCGACATCCGGATGACCTTCATCCAACTGAATGGCTATTTCCAGCACATCCGTCCATTTCAGGGCCATATTAAGACGCTCCAGAAGATAAAGGCGATAACACCGGGTTAGTGATTTTCAGAAACCATATTGATTGTGTATTTGGGTATCTCAACAACCAGATCTTTGTCTTCAATCAGTGCCTGGCAACTCAGACGAGAAACTGGATCGACACCCCAGGCTTTATCCAGGTAGTCCTCTTCAAGCTCACTGGCTTCATCAAGAGATTCTATCCCCTCACGGACGTGAACATGACAGGTAGTGCAGGCACATGATTTTTCGCAGGCGTGTTCAATGTGGATGTGTGCGGCCAATAAAGCATCGCAAATTGAAACTCCTTGCTCAGCTTCCAGCACCATGCCCTCGGGACAAATTTCCGCATGCGGTTGTACAGTAATTTTTGGCATTTAAGAAGCAGTATCCTGTTTGTCGTAATTGCTAAGTTTTTTGCCGCGCATCGTCGCCCCTACTGAAGCGTTCATCCGGCGCGACACGTATATCTCACTAACAGCCTCGAGCGCATGTAAAGATTGCTTAATGGCCTCGCTGTCGTCACTTTCGCGCGTGCTTAAAACGTTCGCTCGCGCTTTCAGTATGGTGTCTTTTTCTTCATTGTTCAGAAATTCATCGGCGTCTCGCTGCATGGCGGCATCGAGCGCTACTATGGTGCGATCAGCCTCAACTCGCTGTTCCTGTAACATGCGGGTACGCACATCTGTTTCAGCGTTTTCCATAGAGTCGACAATCATCTTCTCGATTTCATTGTCAGACAAACCGTATGATGGCTTGATATGCACTTCTGCTGCAACACCGCTGGTCTGCTCCGTAGCGCTTACCGTTAACAAGCCATCTGCATCGACCTGAAAAGTAACCACAATCCTTGCCTGACCTGCGACCATTGGCGGTATACCACGCAGTTCAAATCTCCCGAGTGATCGGCAATCCTGCACCAGATCGCGCTCACCCTGCACAACGTGCAAAGCCATCGCCGACTGACCATCTTTGTAGGTAGTAAATTCCTGCGCTCTCGCAACCGGTATAGTGGTGTTACGCGGAATAATGTGTTCCGTGAGGCCACCCATGGTTTCAATGCCAAGCGATAATGGCACAACATCCAGCAATAACATATCGCTGTCCGGCTTGTTACCAGCAAGTATGTCTGCCTGCACCGCCGCACCGATAGCCACCACCTGATCGGGATCAATATCAGTCAGCACTTCACGCGCAAAAAACTCACTGATCTTCCGGCGCACAATCGGTATGCGAGTCGAACCACCAACCATCACTACATTTTCAATGGATTTCTTATCCAGCTTTGCATCTCGCAGTGCACGCCTGCATGAGGCGAGCGTTTTGGCGATTATAGGCTCCAGTAAGTTTTCAAAGGTTTCTTTGGATAAACTTCCGGACCAATCGAAATCACCCCGTGACAGGCTTATTTCAGCAACCGGGGCGTCGCTAAGCACATGCTTGGCCTGCCTGGCGTTATCCAGTAAATAGCGCTGCAGGCCTGCATCCTGATCGACGGACAGGTTTGACGACTCCAACATCCAGTCAACAATAGCCTGATCCATATCATCCCCGCCAAGCGCTGTGTCTCCGGCAGTCGACAGCACTTCGAAAACACCGCGCTCTAACCGCAGAATAGATATATCAAACGTGCCACCACCGAGATCGTAGACCGCGATAGTGGTATCCTGCTCTTGCTGGTCAAGCCCGTATGCTATGGCCGCCGCTGTTGGTTCATTTACCAGCCTGAACACATTCAGACCGGCAAGTTGAGCTGCATCCTTGGTTGCCTGGCGTTGTGTATCATCAAAATACGCAGGCACAGTAATCACCACACCTGTCAACTCACCCCCGAGCGACTGCTGTGCTCTGTGGTTCAGTTCTTTCAATATTTCAGCTGACACTTCTATCGCCGTTTTGGCACCGGCACTGGTGAGTAGCCGCGGTACTGAAGAGTCAGTTTGCTCAAACCTGAACATCATGCCGCTTGCAGAAGCTGCTATATCTTCGGCGCTTAAGCCGATCAGTCGTTTTACCGAACTAATCGTGTTAAACGGATCGCTTGCCGCCAGTTCTCTGGCCTCACGGCCCACACTGCTGACACCATTTTCGTCGTAGCGGACCACCGACGGCAAAATAACCTCGCCATTTTTATCTGCCAGCACAGTTGGCAAACTACTGCGCACAGTGGCCACCAGCGAGTTAGTGGTACCAAGATCAATACCCGCAGCCAGCCTGTGCTGGTGTGGAGCAGTTGCCTGACCCGGCTCTGAAATTTGTAGCAGTGCCACTTAAGAACCCTTGTGTTTCGAATGAGATTGCGAGCAATTGTTTGTATTTTCCGTCAGCATTAACCGGCCTCGTCATCCAGCCGGGCTTCCAAAGACTCCGCCTCGCTGTACAACTTCGATAAAAACTGCCACTTGCGAATACCGTCTCTGGCACTTGCTGTATCTTGTGATTCCAGCTGAGCTGCCACCTGTTGCGCTATGGCGTGGGTACTGGCGTCTATATCAGTGCGCAGCTTCTCAAGCTTATCAAACGCGGCAGAATCTGATGAATCAATGTCTTCGAGCGCTTCACGCCACTCCATTTGTTCCATCAGAAACATCGGATCCATTTTCGCATCCGTTTCTGAATCAACACTCACTCCCTGTAGCTGCAAACAATACTCTGCACACTTAAGTGGATCTGACAGGGTCTGGTGGGCCTGATTTACAAACGATGCAATTTGCACTGCCTGACGGCGCTGCTGGTCATCCGCCGAGGCGAATTTATCCGGGTGATACTGCCGTTGCAACACCATATATTTTGCGCGCAACTCAGAGAGGTCAGGCTGACTGGCAACTGCCAGATCAAACAGCTCAAAATAGTTTTGTCGCAGATTGAAGGAATGAGTTTCCAATGCGCTATATATCTTTGGTGTTATCAGACTTTAAAACTTTCGCCACAACCACATTCGTCTTTAACATTAGGATTGTTGAACTTAAAACCTTCGTTCAAACCCTCCTTACCAAAATCGAGCTCGGTGCCGTCAAGATACACAAGACTTTTCGGGTCAACAATAACCTTCACATCGTTGTCTTCGAACACTACATCGCTCTGGTCGAGCTCATCGGCGAACTCAAGCACGTAAGCCATACCGGAACAACCGGTGGTACGCACAGCCAGTCGTAACCCGATGCCTTTACCGCGGTTGTCCATAAAGGTCTTAACGCGGTCAGCTGCCGCGTCTGTCAGAGTAATAGCCATGTAGGTCTCTTTCGCACCGATAGGTAAAGCAGCACTCAGTGCTGCTTCAACTTCAAGCTGCAGACTCAGCCTTTGCTGGTGCAGTTTCACCACGCTTTTCGCGTAAATCAGCTATCGCCGCAGCAATCGCATCTTCCGCCAGAACAGAACAGTGAATCTTTACCGGAGGCAGTGCCAGCTCTTCAACGATTTCCATATTCTTAATCGCAGCGGCTTCGTCAAGTGTTTTGCCTTTGACCATTTCAGTCACCAGAGAAGATGATGCGATAGCCGAACCACAGCCGTAGGTTTTAAACTTGGCGTCTTCGATCACACCGTTGTCGTCTACCTTGATTTGCAATCGCATAACGTCACCACACGCCGGTGCGCCAACCATGCCGGTTCCTACGTTCTGGTCGTCCGCATCCATTTTGCCAACGTTGCGTGGGTTTTCGTAATGATCAATTACTTTGTCGCTATAAGCCATCAGATTGTCCTATGTAGTTAGAAAAACTTTCGTTTTTAAAAAATCTAGTGTGCAGCCCACTGCACGGAATCAAGATCAACACCGTCTTTAAACATATCCCACAGTGGTGATAAATCGCGAAGTTTCTCCACCGCTTTGCGCACTTCCGCAATGGTGAAGTCAACTTCTTCAGGTGTCGTAAAACGGCCGAGCGTAAAACGCAACGAGCTATGAGCAAGCTCGTCATTGCGCCCCAGCGCACGAAGTACATATGAAGGCTCGAGACTATCACTGGTACACGCTGATCCGCTGGACACAGCAATGTCTTTAAGTGACATCATTAGACTTTCGCCTTCAACAAAATTAAAACTGATATTTAAATTGCCCGGTATACGCTGTTCCAGATCGCCATTCACGTAGACCTCTTCCATATCCTTGAGACCGTTGTAGAGCCTGTCCCGCAGGGCTTCAACCCGGGCATTTTCGACGTCCATTTCTTCATGAGCTATACGAAAGGACTCACCCATACCAACAATCTGATGTGTCGCAAGAGTGCCCGAACGCATACCACGCTCATGACCACCACCATGAATTTGCGCTTCAATTCGCACACGTGGCTTGCGTCTGACGTACAGCGCACCGATACCTTTCGGGCCATATACCTTGTGAGCACACAGAGACATCAGGTCAACATTCATGGCGTTTACATCGATAGCCACTTTACCGGGACTTTGAGCCGCATCTACATGAAAAATGATGCCTTTCGATCGAGTCAGTGCACCGATCGCTGCGATGTCCTGAATAACACCGATTTCGTTATTCACGTGCATCACTGAGACCACGGTTGTATCGTCGCGAATGGCGGCGGCAAGCTTGTTAATATCGACAAGGCCGTTGTCTTCAGGATCAAGATAAGTCACCTCAAAACCTTCACGCTCGAGTTGGCGGCAGGTATCCAGAACAGCCTTATGCTCTGTTTTAACGGTGATAATGTGCTTACCTTTACTTGAGTAGAAATGTGCAGCACCCTTAATCGCCAGGTTATCTGACTCGGTAGCGCCCGATGTCCAGACAATCTCTTTCGGGTTTGCACCTATTAGGTCAGCTACATTCTTACGCGCTTCTACCACAGCATCTTCCGCTTTCCATCCAAAGACATGAGAGCGTGATGCAGGGTTACCGAAGTTGCCCTGAAGCGTTAAGCAATCAGTCATCGCTTTCGCTACGCGCTCATCGACTGGGGTAGTTGCTGAATAATCCAGATAAACCGGTATATTGAGGTTTGACACTTTTAATCCTTATCTCTTAAATTTAGTCTTAACTGGTTGTTTGCGACGACTGAATTTCAGCAGAGGCAATGTCACCGCTGACAATCTCACCACTGTGGAAAATCACTCTGTTGTCTTGTATCTCTGCAACCCGCTTTACCGGTTCGCAGTTGATCAGGTCGTGCAGGGATATGCCCTTTAAAAAAGTTTCAACCTGCTGACTGAGACTTTCCCACAGATCATGGGTCAGACACCGTCCGTGTTGGTGGCAATTTTTCTGACCACCACACTGTGTTGCATCGACAGACTCGTTTACCGCCAACACGATGTCTGCAACGGCCACTTCAGCAAGAGGTCGCGCCAGTGTGTAGCCGCCGCCGGGCCCACGAGTACTGGACACCAATTCGTGCCTGCGCAATCGTGAAAACAGCTGCTCAAGGTACGACAGTGATATTTCCTGTCTGGCTGAGATATCTGCCAGCGAAATCGGGCCGTTGTCCGAATGAAGGGCCAAATCCAACATTGCTGTAACCGCGTACCTGCCTCTCGTTGTCAGCTTCATGAATTACCCTTTCAATTCTATCACCAGTGTACATCTCCTACGAATTCAGTCAAGTATTACCGACCTATTCAGTACATTGAAATCCATATCAATTCGAGGTTACTGCCACCTTTGCCCCGGTTGCTTCATCAACCGGCTCAGCGCAGTCCTTCTTACACTGCTCCATCCATTCATCGAGCTCGAGTGGCTGTACTGATTCGACGTGTTCACCCAATTTGCGCAACGCACAGCGCATTTCTTCTACCTGCCTGTCCGTTTTATGCACATGATCAAGCAGCTTATTCATTGCCTCGACCATTGGATCAGGCATATCTACCGACACGCCATACGCATCGAATCCAATTTTATTCGCGGTGGCCCTGCGCTGATCTTCCACGGCAGAGGTTTTTCTGGTTACTTCACGCGCCGGGATGCCAACCATGGTTGCCCCGGGAGGGACATCTTTAAGAACCACCGCGTTGGAACCAATCCGCGCATCCGCACCTACCGTTATCGGCCCCAATATCTTAGCGCCGGCACCAACCACGACGTTATCGAGCACCGTTGGGTGCCGCTTACCTTTTTGCCAGGACGTGCCACCCAGCGTGACCCCGTGATAAAGAGTAACGTCATCTCCGATTTCAGCGGTCTCACCAATAACAACACCGGTGCCGTGATCAATAAAGAAACGTCGGCCGATAGTCGCTCCGGGGTGAATTTCTATGCCGGTAAACCAACGTCCGATATAAGAAAAGGCCCGGGCCAGCAACTTCAGCTTTTTTTCCCAAAGAAAATGCGCCCAGCGATGCATCAGCAACGCATGTGTGCCCGGATAGGTCGTGAGAATCTCAAAGACATTTCGCGACGCAGGATCACGGTCGAAAACGCAATAGATATCCTCCTTAATTTTTGACAGCATTTGCTGAAGCCCTTATCCGATCAAATTACTCAAGTATTATAAGACTTATTCTTATAAAACAAATAGGCAAACCTGAAATTTGTTAAATCCGGTTTGGCCTGGCTTAAGTCAATAATACCTATCCACTTGATTTTAAATCATTTTTTCTTTTCCACTGCAGATAAAAAGCCGCGCAACAGCTGCAACTCAGGACGACTGGGCGCACTGCGGTTAAACAGTCTCCGCATTCGCGGCAACATTAACCGGGGATTGGAGGGATCGTGGTAGCCGACTTTCTCCATGACTGAAAACAAGTGACCGTAGAAAAGCTCCAGATCTGCCTGGTCTGCAGGCAGGTCCTCCGGCTTGATTTCATTGAACTCGGTGGCAAGCGCTGCACACTGTATTTCGTAGGCTACTACCTGCACCGCAGCGGCAACATTCAATGAGCTGAACCCCTCCACTGTTGGAATAATCAACAGGGACGCACACAACGCCAGCTCCTCATTGGTCAAACCGGAACGCTCGCGTCCGAACACAATACTGGTCTTACCCTGCTCCGTCATTCCAGCAGCTGTAGCGGCAGCTTCACGCGGGGAAAGTTGCGGCCAGTTCAGTGAACGCCGCCGCGCACTGGTGCCGATCACGACGTGAGAGTCTGCCACTGCAGAAGCAAGGTCCGGATAGACTATTGCCGAATCAATCAATTCATCCGCACCGGATGCACGCGCATAGCACTCATAGGTTTTGTACTCACAGGGACTGACCAGCGCCAGATCAGTCAGGCCCATGTTTTTCATTGCCCGAGCCGCTGCGCCGATGTTTCCCGGATGGGAAGTCTCCACAAGAACAAACCGACAGTTAATATTGGTCATTTCACACTGCTAGCCACTATAGAAATAAATTACCTGCCTGTTTTCCACAAGCAGCGGAAGACAATGGTATCCTTAGCGCTTTTGCCCAGTCCGTTTTTTTAGGATCACTTATGCACCCGATGATGAACATTGCTGTTCGCGCCGCCAGAGCCGGTGGTCGTGTTTTAACAAAACACATGGACAGACTTGATTCAATCAAAATAGAAACCAAAGGGCAAAACGACTTTGTTTCTGAAATAGATCGACTGACTGAAGCTGAAATAGTCAACACGCTGGCCAGATCGTACCCGGACCACGCGTTTATCTGCGAAGAAGGCGGAGAAATCGGCAACCCGGACGCTGAGTTCAAATGGTACATTGATCCGCTGGACGGCACCAAAAACTACCTGCACGGCTACCCTTCATTTTGTGTGTCTATCGCCGCTGCACAACACGGCAGAGTAGAACAAGCCGTTATTTACAACCCGGTCAGTCAGGAGCTGTTTACCGCCACTCGCGGTGAAGGAGCCACTCTTGACGGCAAACGATTGCGGGTAAGCAAAAGTACCACCATGGAATCTGCGTTGCTGGGTACCGGCTTTGCCCGCGATGGCGTCTCTGATTACCGGGCCTATCGCAGAACCTTTGATGCCTTTAGTGAGTCAGCTTCCGGTGTTCGCAGACAAGGCAGCGCCGCTCTGGAGCTTGCCTATGTGGCAGCCGGACGACTTGACGGCTATTGGCAATTTAATCTCAAAAAATGGGATATCGCCGCCGGAGCGCTGATTGTTCGCGAAGCCGGCGGGCTGATCGGTGACATGAAAGGTGACGAGAAATGGTTTGAAAGCGGCAACGTAGTCGCCGCTTCACCTATCGTGTTTAATTCAATGATACGGACTTTTGCAGCGGTGAAAGTTTCACACGTCTAGATGGTCGGAGTCGCTTTAGGGCTGTATAGCAACTTATTGCAATGCCACCACTATTGATCAGGGAATTTCGTCCAGCTCAGAGACTTCCCCTTCCTTAACAACCGGCATCATATCTTCACGGGTCAACCCGAGGCCCAGCACCGCTGTGCTGGCAACGTAAATCGAAGAATAAGTACCGACCACCACACCAATGATCAGCGCGATCGAGAAACTTCTGATCGTCTCGCCGCCAATAAAAAACAACGCCAACAGCACCAGCAAAGTGGTAAATGAGGTAATAATGGTTCGCGACAGGGTCTGATTGATCGACACATTCATTATCTGCTCAGTGGTTTTCTGGCGCACGTTGCGAAAATTCTCTCTGATGCGGTCAAATACAACAATGGTGTCGTTGAGGGAATAACCAATCACCGCCAGTATCGCCGCCAGCACGCTTAGATCAAACTCTATCTGCGTGACCGCAAATATACCCAGCGTAATAATTACATCGTGCACCAGCGCCGCTACAGCACCTACCGAGAATTTTTTCTCAAACCGCAACCACACGTAAACAACAATAAAGCCCAGCGCGATCAACACCGCGAGACCACCTTGTTCGCGCAGTTCTTCACCGACTTGCGGACCGACAAACTCGACTCGTCGCATATCCACCGGTCCCTGACCAGCATCATCAAGCACTCGCTGAACATCACTGTTCAATTCTGCACCGGTCAACCCCTCCTGGGGTGCCAGGCGAACCAACGCCTCACTCTGAGTACCGAAGTACTGCACAACCGCATCATCGAAACCATTTTCGGCTAGTTTAGTTCTCAGTGCGGGCAAATCTGCCGGCTGCTCAAAACCCGCCTCAATGACATAGCCACCGGTAAAATCGATGCCGAAATTTAAACCCCGCACCGCCAGCGCGATTATCGCAATAGCAATGAGACCAAGCGACAAAAACATCGCGGGTCGACGCAAACCCATAACGTTAAAGCGTGAATTTATCTGTTCTTGTGTTCTAGCCATTATTTTATTCCGCAAGCCAGCGCAGGAGCTTCGCTATTATTTCGCTTAAAGGTATTGTTCTTAACTCTTAAAACGGTTGTTTTAAATGGGCAGTGCTTTCAACTCACGCTTGCCGCCATACAACCAGTTTACAAGTGCCCGTGTGCCAAATATCGCGGTGAACATAGAGGTCACAATGCCGATTGAAAGTGTAATGGCGAAACCCTTAATCGGGCCGGTGCCAAACACAAACAAGACAACTGCTGCAATTAATGTTGTAACGTTGGCATCTGCAATGGTGACAAACGCTTTTTCATAGCCGGAATTTATCGCCGCCTGAATGGCACTGCCGTTTCTCAACTCTTCCCTGATACGCTCGAAAATCAGCACGTTGGCATCGACTGCCATCCCCACTGTTAACACAATTCCGGCAATACCCGGCAATGTTAATGTCGCCCCCGGAATCGCCGATAACGCCGCTACAATGAGCACCAGATTAGCAACCAGTGCCAGATCTGCAACTATGCCGAAAACCCTGTAGTAGAAGGCCATAAACGCCAATACCATGGCGAGTCCAATCATCACTGAGAGTTTGCCACGGTCAATATTCTGCTGGCCAAGTGTCGGCCCTACCGTGCGCTCTTCAACAATTTCAACCGGTGCTTTTAACGCACCTGCCCGCAACAGCAACGACAGATTGCGAGCTTCAGAGGTCTCCAGCCCGGTGGTTTGAAAACGGTGACTTAACACATCGCGAATCGTCGCGATATTGATCACCTCTTCTATGCGTTCTTTCTGTTTTACCAGCTCCCCGTCTATCTTTTTTGTGACTGTGCGGTTTTCAATAAACACTACCGCCATCGGATTGCCGATATTGTTGGAGCTGACTTCCTGCATGCGCTTGGCACCGGGACCATCAAGACTGATAAACACTGCCGGTGACCCGCTATTGGTATCTATGCCGGATGACGCGTCCTTAATCTGATCACCGGTTACGATGACTTTGCGCTGCAATAACACGGGACCACCGTCTTCACGATTTTTATAAAGCTTGGCGTTAGGAGGTACGCGCCCGCTGGTCTGGGCATCTGACCAATCGTTGTAGGTACCATGCACCATCCGGTATTCAAGAGTCGCTGTGGCACCCAGAATCTCTTTGGCCTGGGCCGGGTCCTGCACACCTGGCAGTTGCACCACTATGCGTTCTTTGCCCTGTTGCTGAATAATCGGCTCGGCAACACCAAGCTCGTTTACACGATTTCTAAGCGTAATAATATTTTGCTGTAGCGTAGATTTGCGCTCGGTATCCTTCGCAATCTGAGACATCGTTGCATGGATAAAGAACTCTTTGCCGTCTTCCTCTGTCGCGAACTCAAGATCTTGAAACTCATACTTAAAGATCCCCAGCGCTTTATCGCGGCTTTCAGCGTTTGCAAACCGGACGGTCACCCCTTTCTCACCATATGAAGGGCTGCGAAACCGGATTTCGTTAGTGCGCATGATGGTGCGGAACTGATCGACGTATTTCTCTTCAGCAGAATTGATAGCGGTTTCCATATCAACTTCCATCAAAAAGTGGACACCGCCGCGCAGATCAAGACCGAGATTCATCGGTTCTGCAAATTTTCGCAACCAGTCCGGCGTCGCCGGCACAAGATTCAGAGCGGTAGTATTGCCGCCACCGTGCTCTAAATCTATCAACCCTTGAGCCTTCCCCTGAGCTTCGCCGTCAGCAAACAATGCCATAAGGCGATCACTCTCTGAACGGAAAGTAACATTCTCAATGCCACCAGCGGCGAGAGTCTCGGCAATTTGAGCCTGCAATTCCGGAGTGACATCGCCGGTGCGCGGAGAAATCTGCACAGCGGGATGATCGCCGTACATGTTCGGCAGGGCAAAAAGCACACCGGCAAGCAGCACCACAGCCAGCAGCAGATATTTCCAAAGAGGGTATTTATTAATCATGGACAAAACCGCAGAAGGGTCTGAAAAGTGTAGTCAGTAATATAGACTTGGCTACAATTGACTGGAAATAGAGCATTTCGTTCAATCAGGTAGCCACGTCCGCCGGATGCACCAGAGGAACATAGGCGCTATTTCAGAAATTGAAAGAGCCACTCAGGCTTTTTTCAAGGTGCCCTTTGGCAACAATGTAGCCACCGCATGTTGCTGCACAGTGACTTCGACGTTGTCTGCAATCTGTACCTGCAGGAAACCGTCGCCCACCTTGGTGACTGTTCCGCCCAGGCCGCCGCTGGTGACAATTTCGTCGCCCTTTTTCAGCGCTTCGACCATGGCCTTGTGTTCTTTGACCCGCTTTTGCTGAGGCCGGATCATTAAAAAGTAGAACACCGCCAATAAGATAAACGGCAACGCCAGACTGAATATTGACGATGTACCGGTCGCGCCTGCCTGTGCATGGGCGTCTGAAATAAAAAATGACACTGAAGATTCTCCGAAGATTCAAACAACTGGATTACACAACGCCCGATTATGCCATACCAGCCACCTCGTTGCTGACTTGCGAAACATCCGCTTTTGCCCAACGCTCACGACGCATGCCTCGCTGACCTGTGGGCAATGAAATAGTTGCGCTAGATGCCGCGCGCCTGCGCTGCGTAAAACTCCGTCGCGAAGCGATCAAATTGATTTGACTCGATAGCGCTGCGGATGCTTTCCATCAAATTCAAATAGAACCTGACATTGTGAATACTGTTGAGCCTGGACCCCAAAATCTCTCCACACTTACTGAGGTGGTAGAGATAGGCGCGCGAATAGTGTTGACAGGTATAGCAGTCACAAGCCGCATCAAGCGGCCCTGTGTCTTCCCGATAGCGGGCATTTCGCAACTTCAACACACCGCGGCTGGTAAATATCGTGTCATTACGCGCGTTGCGGGTTGGCATCACACAGTCAAACATATCCACCCCGCGTCGCACTGCCTCAACAATATCTGCGGGTTTACCTACACCCATCAAATATCTGGGGGCAAGTTTCGGTAAAAACGGCACAGTGTCGTCTAACACTTTTTCCCGTTCTTCTTTAGGCTCTCCAACCGCGAGCCCGCCGATGGCGTAACCGTCAAAGCCGATATCGATCAAGGCCGCGGAAGACTGCTCTCGCAGATCCGTGTGCATACCACCCTGCACAATTCCAAACAAGGCGTTCGTGTTTTCAAGTTCGTTGTGGGCTATTCGACCGCGTTTTGCCCAGCGCATGGACAATTCCATCGAGGCGCGCGCCTCGTCGTGACTGGCCGGGTAGGCCGTACATTCGTCAAAGCTCATGACAATATCCGACCCCAGATCACGCTGCACCCGCATTGACACTTCCGGATCCAGCCAAACCTTGCTGCCGTCTATCGGGCTTTGAAACGACACACCCTGTTCGGTAATTTTTCGCATTTTGGCCAGACTAAACACTTGAAAGCCGCCGGAGTCAGTCAATATCGGCCCCTGCCAGTGCATAAAATCGTGCAGGTCACCGTGTAATTTAATGACTTCAGTCCCCGGCCGCAGCATCAGGTGAAACGTGTTTCCAAGAATGATCTGCGACTTTGCCGCCCACAGCTCTTCAGGCGAAAGCGCTTTGACCGTGCCGTATGTGCCCACTGGCATAAACACTGGCGTTTGAATTTCACCATGCGCTGTGGTGACTGTCCCACGGCGCGCATTGCCATCTGTGCCCAGCAATTCAAATTGCATTCATCTGTCTCATCGTATTCAAGTGTTAACTTTTTAGCGTTGTTATGCTGTGGTCGGCGGAAATAGCAGCATCGCATCGCCATAACTGAAAAACCGGTACTCCAGCCGCACGGCCTCACGATACGCAGACAACATTCTATCCTGACCGGCAAACGCACACACCAGCATCAACAACGTCGAGCGTGGCAAGTGGAAGTTTGTCAGTAAACCGTCAACAACATTAAATTTGTCACCGGGCTTTAGAAAGAGGCGCGTGTCAGAGTTCAGCGGCTTCAACACGCCTGATGAGGCACTGGCGGATTCCAGTGCGCGCACCGCCGTTGTACCCACCGCTATCACACGCCCGCCCTGCGCTTTAGTATGCTCTACCTGCTGGCATAGCAACTCATCGACAATTACGTGCTCAGCGTGCATGCGATGATTTTCAATTGCCTCATCGCGCACCGGCTGAAAAGTACCAGCACCGACATGCAACGTAACAAACGCGGTGGATACACCTTTGTTTTTACAGGCGCCGAGCAACGCATCGTCAAAATGCAAACCCGCCGTAGGTGCGGCAATAGCACCTGTTTCCGACGCATAAACCGTCTGGTATCTGTCCTTGTCTTCTGCGTTTATCGCTCTTTGAATATAAGGCGGTAAAGGCAGATCACCTGTCTTTTCCAGGTATTCAAGCAGAGGCTCATCTACAACAAACTCAATCTCAAAGAGATCATCGCGACGTCCGATAACCGTGGCCTCATGTCCCGAGACAAGGACAATTACCCCGCCCTCACGCGGCGATTTGCTCGCACGGCATAAACACAAGGCACGCGAGTCATCTATCACCCGCTCAACCAATAATTCCACTTTACCGCCGGTAGATTTCTGCCCATACAGTCGAGCCGGATAAACCCGTGTGTTATTCAATACCAGCAGATCACCTTCGCACAGCAAACCGGGGAGATCTGTCACCTGACAATGCGCGGGCTCACCTTGACGATTATCCAGCACCAGCAAACGGCCACCGCTTCTGTCTTCGGGTGGGTGCTGGGCGATCAGATGCTCTGGCAGTTCAAAATCGAAATCGCTAAGTTGCATGGATACTCAGTCAGGCAAAACGACCATTGTCAGGCGAGCAACAAGCAAAGTAAACCGGTGTAGCGCGAATCTTTAAAGAGGAGACTACTTTCACGCATTCCGGACCAGTCGGTCGCGGAGACCAATAGCTAAATTGACAGTGTCCGGTATTGCCGCCAGATTTCGCAAAAACCGACCGTCAGTTCACCATCTGGATTACCGCCGTGACAAACCCAATCGTCAACTACCGACAAATCAAACCATCTGATTTCGTCAATTTCATCTTCAGCGACCGTAAACGGCCCGTCAAAATCAGTGCGATAAACCATCGCAAACTCATTACCGTTGGCAGCGGTCGGGGGCATCTTAAACAACGGTTGCAGGGTATTTGTCGAAATGAAGCCTAACTCCTCTTCCAGTTCGCGAGGCGCAGTCTCGTCATAGCCCTGACCGGACTCCACATGCCCGGCACAGGAAGAATCCCACATCCCGCCACACTCATCTTTTAGCATCGAACGTTTTTGCAAAAGAATTGAATTCGAATTGTTAAAGACCAGCACATGCACCGACCGGTGCATAAGGCCCTGACGATGAATTTCACCACGGCTTAAGCTGCCGACGACGACGTCACTGGAGTCAACAATATCAAGTAATTCACTGGAAAGTGTTTCAGCCATAATTCAAAAACCTCGATAACCGGGGACAGATATCGTACGCGGAATTAATGAAACGACAGAGCACCTGGCCGGGAACATACCATCAAAGACTTGAATAACTCACCGGCTTACCTCGGCAAGGAACTGGTATTCGAGTGCAACCGGAATCTCTTCATCGCGTTCCCACGACAAGTAGTCAGCCAGTAAAGCATCAATCTCTGCATCACTGGCTACTGACCCCAATTCTATCTCAAACCGATCAATGGATTTCTCAAGCAAGTCTGTTCGATGTGAAAGATAGTTTGCTTGCGCCGCCTTTACTGTTGCAGAATCGGTAAATACTTCAAACTGCCTACTGAATCTGGTCCCCCAAAGCGCACTGCCCTTTACCCCAGCCCTGTCCGCTGTGAACTCGGGTAGCTGCATCAGCATTGTGTCGACAAGAGTTTCAATTCTACTGTCAATCTCTTTTGCATAACGCTGAGCGACGTGCCGCTTGTACGGAGCCTCGATCAGGCCCGCATGCGGTAGTGGCTTGTCAGATAGTGCTTTAACCTCTAAAAGACCTTCTACAGTTGTTGGTATTTCTTCAAGTTGGCCTAGTACCGGCTCAACCAGCTGCCTGGCGAACCCGGCATTCATTTCAGAAATTTTTCCAAGAAATTCTGTCTTCTCACTACCACGCAAATATTTCAGATAAGTATTTCGTCCCGCTTCAGCCGCTCCGATATAAGACGCTTCCAAACCTTTAAACGGCTCATCAATTGAAGCGAGTTTCAGCAGTACAGTTTCAGAATTAGCCAATGCCAGTTTATGCAGCTCACGATCAATTTGGTCATCGAGATTCTTACGTTCGCTCGGCCAGAGTATTCCGGAATTAGCGGATGTACTCGCCTTTAACTCAAGCAGCTGCTTTTCCTGTTGCGGAAAAAAGTCTGAGGTTGCCTGAAAAGATCCCCCTGCTGTTAAACGACTAATCTGATTGCGAACCAATCTCATCTTACGAATGGCGAAAACCGCTGACGAATAACCGTTTGTGGCCAACTCTCTCTGCGGGTTACCCGGCATCACACGGTCTGCAATGGCCCTGTACGTAGTCATTCGAGACTGCGTAAACGGATCTTTGGTGCAACTTCTTGTTGCAAATTGATTAATCTTCTTTCGACGATCAAGAGACATTTGATCATAAGGAGCGCCAAACACAGGAACAAAATCGTTATCACCGAACACTTTAATTGTTTTCAGATAATCACCGGGCCTGTTTGACCGGTAAAAATCTCTATCGGGGAACTCCTTGTTAACCCTATCCGCCCATTCAATCAAAATTTCACAACGTGCTCTTTTGTTGTCTGCAAGCCAATAGCTCCCGCCACCGGCGGCAACACTCAAGGTCGGCTTCATTCTATCTGTGTTTTCTGTTTGCAATTCGACGCCGAAGCCACCACAACCAGTCTCTGCAAACTCAATTTGTCCGGAGCTTGTATCAAATACAAACGATTCCATATTAATTCCGGAATAGCGCCCGCCTATTGCTTTCTTTACAACGAATCTGATACTACCCGCACTATCCGATACAGGCTCACCAACGTACAAAGTTTTAATAACTCCACTGGACATACTGTTCTCATGGTTAGCCACCAGGCCCAAATTAAATACACCGTTTTTGGGTTTATCCAGTGTAAGTTCCACCTCCATATCCATTGACTTGCGATTGGATTTGCAACTGGTATTGCCGTACCACACACCAAATATATTTGTTGCGGTGTCACCCTGTGCGCCCACTTGTTGCAATGCGCTGGAGTTTTTTAAAGTTTCTTTTCGATCAATAGTTTCTCTGTAAGCCGTCAAATCCGGAAAATCGTAAATGTTTTTCAACATGTCAAACTGCAGCACGACTCGTTGTTGGACGCACTCTTCGTCATCCTGGCAACCAGTGATGATACTGTCGAAAAAGGTCTTTCCCACCATACATAATTGCTGCCTTCTCGAGTCAGTTTCAGCAGTACAATCGTAAACCAGTTTGTCCACATCTCGAGACAAAGCCTTATCTGCGGCAACCGCTTGCGGTGCAATTGAATTCTCCAGTTCTTGTGCCTTTAATAAATAACTATCCATTGCAACTGGTTGATACAGACCGGACAACTCTGCCAGGCGTTTCTGAGTAGCGCCAAGCACACAGGAGTGGTCACCAAAACACTGTTCATCTAATCCATTTAGCCAGTGATTTTCGAGTGCAGCAAAACCCGGCTTTTTATCTTCTGACAATCTACTGAACAAGTCATCATAGATTACCTGCTTGTTTCCGGACAAGATTTTAGTCAACTGGCAGGCAGATTGTTGCTGAAGGTCTGATATCGAATCACAATCTGTATCCACCAGCCTGCCACCGGAAGCCTGCCTTGGAGTTAACCCTTCATGGACAGCAGATACTTGACCTGCATTTTGTGCTGTTGCACCAACAATTTCATCCTGTTCAGCACCAGCTGCCGCACTACCAGATATCTGCTCCAGAGGCTCGACCGATTGAACAACACCAAGGGTCACTTCTTCTTCCCTGCTTACCTGAGATTGCACAGCAGTACGATCTGAATTTACACCATCAGATCTCAGGTGCTCAAACACCAAACGTTCACTATAAGCCAGGTGTGATATCTCATTGGCTGCAATATAGGCATTGAGCGCGGCATAGGTTTTTTTACCCGGTATCCCGTCAGCAACGCCTACTTTGTAACCGTTGTTGTTTAATAACACCTGAATCTCACGCCACTCGGCTTTTGCCAGACCCTCTCTAACCTGTGCCGCTACATTCGAAGAATATATCTTTTGCAACACGACCTGAGAGATCGCGCCATCAACTCTAAGACCATTTTGCTGCTGGAACTCTTTAATTGCAGTACGCGTTCCTCCACCTAAAGCTCCATCCACATCCCCCGCGTCATACCCCAGCGAATTAAGCCTGGCCTGCAACCGCAAGACCTCTGCCTTAGTTGGCGTATACGTGTCCTGATATTGTATCTGCTGAATCAGTTCTACCGTTTCTTCCCTGATCTCCTGAACGTCCTGAACTGCCTCCTTTCCCTGCTTGATGGTATCCAGTGCTTCACCAGTCGCTTCTTTAATGTCTTTTAACGCATCTTTCAAAAACCCGGCATTCGCGTTTCCGCTGCCAACCAAAAATAAAGTGATCAATCCACAACCACAAATCACCTTAGATGCAACAATAACTGAGGAACGAACAGAGCTAACAAACGAAATCATAAAGTAGATCCATCTCTAACGGTTTATAAAATTGCTGTTTAACTTACAGCTATTGTATTCGCAGAACTTCTTCTTGCTTGCCACCCGGCTTTCTCGCCTGCCCATAGTGCCGGCTCACCCAGGCAGACCCATCACTGCCAGTTACAACACGGGCATTTGACAGCCCACGAGCCTTACCTTTCTGAGAAGGCCTCAAGTACGTCCTTGTATATGTAATACCTGTACCACTTTTTGTTTCTGATGGCAGCTTCACTTCCCCACGTTTACCCGAGTTATTGAACTTATCACTCTTAAGCCCGCCGTTTTTCCGAACACCATCTATTACAGAGTACGCCCTATTGCTCAAGCCTGGTTTAACGCCAGACTTAGCTGCCCTTACCGCTCGATTGTAATTATAAGGGACAAACTCCGGCTTACGCGGTGCTTTATCGTGACCGCTTGATTGACTCGCATTGATCTTTATATTCTTGTTCACCAACCGGGCTCGTACTGCCTTAATCCGCCCACTCAGGTTACCAGATAAATTTTTAGAGGCCTTATGGCTTGCTGGCACTTTAGATATCGCTGGGGTAGGTTTTTGCTGTTTAACATTTTTCGGTTGTTGTGCTTTGGGTTGTTTTCGTTGGGCTTGTTGTTTCTTTGGTGGTTGTAACTTGCCCTGTTGACCAGGCTTCTTTACAGGGGTCTTTTTTGCACCAGATC
>CAKZVB010000102.1 GCA_937922015.1 uncultured Granulosicoccaceae bacterium | reverse complement strand
GATTGTCACCGAAAGTTTGCGGTGCAGACAGAAAGTGCCACCCCGAAACACTTACGCGCGATAGCAACTGCCCCGCGCACAGTATACCGGTAAACCCGCATCGGCCAAAAATCGATCAGGCATGAAAGTAACAATAGATTGAGCAGCCAAATCAAACCGGTGTCTTCCGTATTGTTGCAGCGTCGATAATTTCGAGCCTTTGTTGTTCTTCAACCGTGGTTCGTGAGACTGGGTTGGCCAGTAATCGGTTTATGTCAATTGGCTCGCCACTCATTTCACAATACCCGTATTCGCCAGTAGCAACCCGCCGGAGTGCCTTATCAATATCACTTAACAAATCCGATTGGTAGGATCGTCTTCTTAAGTTGATCATCCATTGTTGTTCAACGTGAGCCTGATCGATGGCATCTGCACATCGCTGCTCCGCCGGTTCTGCGGGAGTCATTACCGGAGTATGCGACTGCCGCATTTCGATTAGGCGTTGTCGAATGAATTCCAGCTGCGAGTCATCCATAAATTCTTCTTCGGAAGCGGCAATTACCTGTTCTTTAGTTAATGTGGTATTCATTTTTCATTCCCTCTATAAGTCAGGCTCAAATACGGGCCTGATAGTCAGTGACTATTGAAGGTTTTCGGACCAGCCCCGGGATACTCATGTCAATAATTGTGAGGTTCTCCGGATACACTGGTACTGTGACCTATACCTGTTTCACTAGTGAATGCAGTTCACTTTCTGGAGGGTTGATCGATCTCGAACGTGTTAAAAGCGTGTAACAGGGGTGGGTAAGGCTACGGTAATGGATTGGAATAGCGGGCAGTAAAAGTCTACATATGTTTGTGCATCTCGACAGCTTTGGTGTTTCCAAGCTTACTTATCACTTTGCGTCTTAACTTACGCATGCCACCCAGCCACCGGTCATAGTTACTCGCCTTGTGCAATATATAGTCTGCCACCTGCGGATGAGGCAGAATCAGGAAACGCTCTTCCTCAATACCGGCAATTACGGTTTCTGCCAGTTCATCCGCGGAGATAACGCCATCGACTTCGCTTCCTTCGTTATCGCCGTAGCCAAGCATAGGAGTAGCGACATACTGTGGGCAAACCACAGATACACGAACACCGTCATCGCGATGAGAAATACACAGAGACTCTGCAAACCCCACTGCCGCATGTTTGGTGGTTGAGTAAGCAGCATCACCAATCTGGCTGAGTAATCCAGCGGCGGATGCTATGTTTACCAGATAGCCTTCACCACGCTCTATCATTGCTGGCAGCACCGCTCTGGCTGCATAGACGTGAGACATTACATGTACGTCCCAACTGGTTTGCCACACCTCATTGCTGGCGGAGGCACTATGGTCTGGTTCACCGAAGAACAATCCGGCGTTTGAGCAAAATAGATCAACTGTGCCAAAACGTTCCACTGTGTCGGCCACAACCGCGCAGATTTCGTTTTCTTTTGAAACATCGCATGCCAGGGCCAGGCTGTTAATACGTCGGGCGACTCTCCGGGCGGCGTCTAAATCTATATCTGTCACAATGACATTGGCGCCTTCCTGTGCGAAGCGCTGGCATAGTGCTTTGCCGATGCCACTGGCGGCCCCGGTGACTATGACGTTTTTTTTGTCTAGATTCATGTTGGCTCTTAGTGCAAGGGCGGTGGATACGATAAGTGGAGGTTAGTCTTCATCAGCCAGAGGTTCACTGCCTAGATCTTCGACGATAGACTGGAATTCAATATCAAACCATTGCTGGAAGACGCCGTAGGAACGATCCTGTGGCCAGCCACTTTCAAGCAGGTGCCACCCCATTAGTTCGGATTCGAAGATCATTCCGTAGGCCGCTTTCAATAATTGCATAGCCTGATCTTCATCCTCATAGGCCGGTAAAAGGTAGACGGTGCGCTCTCCGTCGGCTGTCGGCAGGACGTCGGAGTCGTCGAGTTGCGCTGCCCAGTCTATGTAGGGTTGCTTCGGGCTCACCAGAATTGCGCTTCGGTTTAACATTGGATTCCTTCTGTTGCGGGGTTTGGGTTTATATTAATTTATTTATTCATTTGAGAGATACAGGAAACGGATGTCCCCCCGGCTATGCCGGGGGGCACAATCGATCTATGCACATAGTGTTTCTTGTAAAGTTAGTTTCGTTTTTGTAGTTGTTTTATGGCGTTGCCTATTCCTTCTACTGTTAGTGGGAACATGCGTTCTTTCATTAGTTGATGGGTAAGGTTTATTGAGGGTACTCGTTGCCAGTGTGTTTGTTGTTCGGGGTTTAACCAGACGACGTGTGGGAATTTTTCCAGCAGGCGTTGCATCCAGAGGGCTCCGGGTTCTTCGTTCCAATGCTCTACACTGCCGCCTGCGGCGGTGATTTCGTAGGGGCTCATGGTGGCATCGCCGACAATAATAACGCGGTAGTCCGGCCCGTATGTGCGTAGAAATTCCATGGTTGGAATGGCTTCTTTGTGTCGGCGGTGATTGTCTTTCCACAGGCGCTCGTAGAGAAAGTTGTGGAAGTAGTAGTATTCCAGATGTTTGAATTCGGTGCGGGCGGCTGAAAACAAGGCTTCACTTATCTGTACGTGATAGTCCATGGAGCCACCTACGTCGAACAACAACAGCACTTTTATGGCGTTGCGGCGTTCGGCAACCATTTTTATGTCAAGCAGACCTGCATTGCGGGCGGTGGCGGTGATTGTGTCGTTGAGGTCGAGTTCGTCTTGTGCGCCTTCCCGTGCGAAGCGTCGCAGTTTACGCAGCGCCATTTTTAAGTTGCGGGTGCCCAGTTCGCGCTGGTCGTCGAGGTTTTTGTATTCGCGTTTATCCCAGACTTTTAGTGCGCGTCCCTGGCGGCCACCTTTCTGGTTTATGCGAACACCGGCAGGGTTGTAGCCATACGCTCCAAAGGGTGAAGTGCCACCGGTGCCTATCCATTTGTTGCCACCCTCGTGACGTTTTTGTTGTTCTTCTATTCGTTTGCGCAGAGTCTCCATGATGTCGTCCCAGTCGCCTAATTCTTCTATTTGTTGCTTTTCTTCTTCACTGAAGAGTCTTTCTGCTTCCATTCGCAGCCATTCAGCCGGTATCTCGCCAACGACGTTTTCAAAGGTGTTCTGGATGCCGGTGATGTAGTCACCGAATACCTGATCAAATCGATCAAAATGGCGTTCGTCCTTGACCAGTGAAATTCTGGCAAAGTGATAGAAATCGTCGACACTATAATTGCCGATACCGGATTTCAGGCCTTCGAGCAGGGCGAGGTATTCTGTAATAGATACCGGAACCTGTGCCTGGCGTAGTCGATATAGCAGGTCGATCATCATTAGCTGGTTTGCCCGGAAAAAGCCGTGTTATTTATGTTATTTATAAGTGCCTGCCATTCAGCGGTGGTAGTGCAAAACGGGTCGCTTGACCGGGCGAGGATCGTGTCCCGCAACGTGCCGGGTCTGATCAGGCGAGATGTGCTGCAGATGGTGAATAGACAAGATGCTATTTCAGAAAAAGACACCTGGATCGATGTCGGAGCTTTGAACATAGACATTTGGTTATTTTCCCCCGTCGCCTTGTGAACAGTGCGGGTTAACGATTAATTGCGTTTATTCAGGAATACCAGTCGTTCAAACAGGTGAACGTCCTGTTCGTTCTTAAGCAGTGCGCCATGTAATTTTGGAATAATAGAATGTTTGTTTTCTGCCTGAAGCGCGGTTGCCGGTATGTCTTCTGCCAGCAACAGCTTTATCCAGTCCAGTAGCTCAGAGGTCGATGGTTTTTTCTTTAAACCCTGTACTTCACGCACATCAAAGAATACTTTAAGTGCTGAATCGAGTAGTTCTTTTTTCAGGTCAGGGTAGTGGACATTGACAATCTGTTTCATTGTGTCTGTGTCCGGGAAGCGGATGTAATGGAAAAAACAACGTCGTAAAAATGCATCTGGCAGTTCTTTTTCGTTATTGCTGGTGATGATGACCAGTGGTCTGTTTTTAGCGACAATGGTTTGTCTGGTTTCGTAGACGTAGAATTCCATCTTGTCTATTTCGAGCAACAGGTCGTTTGGAAACTCGATGTCGGCTTTGTCAATTTCATCAATAAGCACCACGGACATTTGATCGTCCTCGAATGCCTCCCAGAGCTTGCCCTTGACGATGTAGTTGGAAATATCCTGCACGCGGTTGTCGCCCAGTTGCGAGTCTCGCAGTCTGGAGACTGCGTCGTATTCGTAGAGTCCCTGTTGGGCTTTGGTGGTGGACTTGACATGCCAGCGGTACAACGGTGCTTTGATTGAGCGCGCTACTTCTTCTGCCAGTTGGGTCTTGCCGGTGCCGGGCTCACCTTTGATCAGCAATGGTCGTCCCAGTGTGATCGCTGCGTTGACGGCCAGGGTCAGGTCATCGGTTGAAACGTAAGTGTCCGTTCCGGTAAATCGTCGGGTCATTGTGAATCCTGATGTGGCTGGGGCGGTTACAGTGCAGATTGTAAAGAGTCCGGCGCTCCAGTAACAGTGTTACGGGAAATTTGCTTTGCGCATGACTTCGCCTGTTGCGCGAAATTCAGTCATGCAAAGGGCGGCTCCAGGTGGTGCACAGGTTTTTTTGTTTACCTGCGTTGTTGTCGCGAGCACGGTGGCACCACGATACTCCGGAGTTACAATTTGCGTGATCTGCAAAGGGGAGCGGCAGCCAGCAGCAACAGGATCAGCAGCGTGGGATCGATACCTGCAGTCATGACTTTCACGTTAGCCTGTCCGGTCAGAGTGCAACCACCTGATCGGTTGTTGGAGAGTTGTGAATTGCCAGACTGGCTGCCATCGTCAGTGATGGCTGAGAATTCGGTTGAATAAGTACCTACGGTTAATTGCAGGGTCGTTTCTGACAGCGCACTGCCAGATGATTGCAGAGAGACGTAGACTGAATCTCCGTTGCTGACTGTGCCTTGCGCTGCGGTTAATTCACCGTTATTCAACGAGTAGTAGCCACCGGTGATTGCTATGACTGCAGGACCTTGCAAGCCGTTAATTTTTACCGTCTCGGAGCGTGCGAGTGTAGTGAGCGGTGTATTGACTGCGGGTGTGAATGTAAATGGCTGCGGGCTGTCGGTGTTTACTTCAGCCGTGATGCTAAACGTTGCTTCGCCGTCGACCAATCGATGGACGGAGCGTTCGACGGCAAGATAATAGTCTCCCGCAGGCACATTCGACGCTACTCTGAAGTTAAAGGCGCTGCTGGTGTCATCGTCCAGTGCCAGTACGCTTAACTGATCATTTAGCAGGTAGCCGTATAGATCGGTCTCTGAGTCGGAGTTGACGGTCAACACACCGGCCTGCGTTGTGGTAATGCGATAGTAGCGAATGTCTCTGTAGCCAAACAAACCGCCGCTTACAGCTTGCGACAGGGCCAGTGGGGTTGCCTGGCTGTCTATGAATGATTTTTCGGTGTTCTCGCCGTTGACATTACCTTCACTTACTGTGGCGATCACCCGCGATAAATTGAGAATTCCGCTGCCGCAATAGTACAGGGAGCAGTCGCCATCGGTGGCGAAGGGGAGGCCGCTGTTTTGCAGGGTGTTGCGGACTTGTTGAGGCGACAGCTGATCATTGATGCTGTGCATCAGGCTGATAGCGCCACTCACTATCGCTGCTGAGAAGCTGCTGCCAGTCTCTGTTTTATAGGTATAGCCGTTTTCGTCGGCTGAGGGTGAACCGGTGTTGGTTGCCATGACGATGTCGCGGCCCGGCGCGGCCACCGTCACCTTGAGTCCGTAGTTTGAAAATTGCCGATCGATTTGACCCGTCGGGGTGCTTGATCCGACAGTAATGACGTTGGCGCAATTGGCCGGCGATGAGCGCAAAGCGTTGTTGGCTTCATTACCTGCGGCGATGACAAATGGAATATTCAGTTCATTGAGCTCGTCGATCACGTCCTGCCAGGCAGGTGTGCACTCTGTGGGCCCACCAATGCTCAGATTGACAATGGTGGCCGGCGTCGAATTTAAGGGGACGCCTGTAACCGGCAGGCCGGCGCTCCAGCGAACTGCGTCGATAATATCCGCATCCGTGCCACCACAACGTCCCAGTGCCCGCACGTGTAGCAAGCGGGCATTCCAGTCAATACCGGCGATCCCCTCTGAGTTATTGCTGTTGCCGGCAATAACGCTTGCGACACCGGATCCATGCCAGCTGCTTGTGTCAAAGCCACATTGATCACCGGGGTCTGTCGGATCGGGGTCCCGACCGTCGCCGTCATTTGCGCTGGTGAAATCATCGGCAGCGTCGGGTGATACAAAGTCGTAGCCGTAATCGCCTATTGATCTGCCGGCCAAGTCCGGATGCTCGGGCAGTATTCCAGTATCGATGATAGCGATCACAGAGTTTTGCGAGCCAGTGGTGAAATCCCAGGCGCCGGGAGCACGCAGGCTGTAATCGCCCTCATATAAATAAAATTGGCTGCCCGGGCTTGTGTTGCCTCTATATAAAGGATCGTTGGGTTCTGCCAGTATAAATCGTCGGTATTCTACTGAGGCTGATTCTATCTCTGTCGTAGCGGCGAGTTCGGTAACCCGTTGCTGTAGTGTGGCATGAGCCGGTGAATCTTTGTACGCCAGCAGTTCACCCGAGGAGGAAATCCGGCGGTTGAGTTTCAGGTTCCTGCGGCTGCGAAACCCTTCGCGATCGAGGCTATCGGTTCTTTTGGTATCTCCCTGCAATGCGGCGAGTCCGACGCTGTGGTCTTCGCGAGCATATTTGATGATAATTCGACCGGTAGGAACGGCAATCGCCGCCGACGCTTTTTCTGCTGCTGTTCCGTTTGGTTGAGCGATAGCTGGGTTGAAGCCGGCAAAGGCGATGACCAGCATTAATCGACTCAAGGGAATCTGGTAACGGCGTTGCGGCATATGTTATTGAATCTCAAAGGTGTTTCTGAATTTATTGCGAGCTGTTCCGGATAAGACCAGTGTTCCGGGCCGCGATCTTTTGTAAGTCTACGGATGGATATCGGCAGAAATTATGCCTGCCGCAGTGTGCCTATTTGGGCAATATTCTGTCACAATGCCGCCGCACGCATCGTTGCGGACTGATCAGACCTTGTCGTCAATGTAAGCAGAACGCACTTTCTCTTTATGTATCGTATACCCCGGGATCCGGCATGGGCAATAGACTCACAAAAATCTACACTCGCACGGGCGACGAAGGCAGCACCGGCCTTGGTGATGGTTCACGAGTGCAGAAAGACAGCCTGCGGGTGACCGCCTACGGCACTACTGATGAGCTCAATAGCGTGGTGGGGATGGTGCTGGCCCTGCCGGTGGCCGATCAGGTACGGGCTATTTTGACGGAAGTGCAGCATCATCTATTTGATCTGGGTGGCGAGCTTTGCATTCCCGGGCATGTCGCATTGACCGAAGCACATGTAAGCTGGCTTGAACGAAAACTTGATGCCCTGAATGACGATCTGCCTGTGTTAAAGGATTTTATTCTACCCGGCGGTGGGCAGGCTGCTGCAGCCTGCCATCTGGCTCGTACGGTTTGTCGCCGTGCCGAGCGATGTGTCATTTCGCTGGGTGTGGAGGAGCAGCTGCCACCGCAAAGTATCATTTATCTGAACCGTTTATCCGACCTGTTGTTTGTCATTGCACGTGTGCTGGCTCGTCACGAAGGCGGCAGCGAGGTATTGTGGCAAAGTAACCGGCCACCGTTAGATGAAAATTAGCCGGTCAGTCAGTTCAGCGATAATTACCGTCCCACTCAGTAACCTTAAAACCGTGGCAGCAGATGAAAGAATTCCCACTTGATCGCACCGAAGTGCGAGGAAATTTTAAACATTTTCTCACTATACCCACGCGCTGGTCAGACAACGATCAGTACGGTCATGTCAACAACGCGAAGTATCTGACCTTTTTTGAGCTGGTCATTATGAGATACCTTGAAGTAGATTCAAAGCTCGACTTTGATGCACACGGCGTGAAATGCTTTTCGGTAGAGAATATGTGCCGGTATATTCAGCCGGTTAAATTCCCTGACACACTGTCAGCAGGCTTGCGGGTCGGCAAACTGGGGAATTCAAGCGTGCGCTATGAGGTTGGTTTGTTTGTGGAAGATCAGCAACAGGTGAGTGCGGTGGGTTATTTCACTGATGTATTCGTCGATAAGCAAAGCGAAAAACCGCAATCTATCCCGGACCCGATACGATCAGCATTGTCGGTATTGACCTTCGACTAAAGGTATTTCCGGTCAGCACGAGGCGGTAGTTGCAGCGTTGTCTATACTATGAGTCGGGCAGTGGCCTGAAATGAATTCATTGTTACGTCACGCTACTTACCCAGCTATAATTGAATAAATGAAAGCACTTGAAATTAAAGGCCTGACCAAGACCTATGACAATGGCCATCAGGCACTCAAAGGGGTAGACCTGACGGTTGAACAGGGTGATTTCTTTGCTTTGCTCGGTCCTAATGGCGCGGGCAAATCTACTGCGATTGGTATCATCAGTTCGCTGGTCAATGCCTCTGAAGGCTCTATCAGAGTTCACGGTCTTGACCTTGAAACCCGACGCAATCAATGCAAATTACTAATCGGGCTGGTGCCTCAGGAAATTAATTTCAATACGTTTGAGTCACCTCTGCACATATTGGTCACGCAGGCTGGCTACTACGGTATCTCAAGGAAGGTCGCAATTGAACGGTCTGAAAAATACCTGAAATTGCTGGAACTTTGGGACAAACGCCATGGCTCATCGCGGGAGATGTCGGGTGGCATGAAGCGTCGGCTGATGATCGCAAGGGCGCTGGTGCACCAGCCGAAACTGCTCATTCTTGATGAGCCCACCGCGGGTGTTGATATTGAAATAAGGCGCTCTATGTGGAAATTCCTGCAGGAGATCAATTCCAGTGGCACCACCATTATTCTGACCACTCACTATCTTGAAGAGGCTGAAACTCTGTGCAGAAATGTAGCGATCATTGATCACGGTACCATCGTTGAGCAGGGCGCGGTTAACGATTTGCTCAGCCGCTCGATGACACAGTCTTTTGTTCTGGACCTGAAACAGAGCCCGGCGTCGCCACCGCAACTGAATGGCTTTCGTGTGGTGAGCTGCAGTGGTCGGCGGCTGGAAGTAGAAATGTCGGTGGGTGATAATATGAACACGCTGTTTTCGCAGCTGGCGGCACAGGACATCGAGGTAATCAGTCTGCGCAATAAAACCAATCGACTTGAAGAATTCTTTCTGCGTCTGGTTGGTCGGCAGGCGTCGCCGGATGAAAACAAGACCGACGGGGCCAGCGCCTGATGCAATCGATAACAGCGGTAAATATAGTTGCTTTTAAAACAATGGTGGTCAAAGAGGTTCGTCGTTTTATGCGAATCTGGGTCCAGACCATTGTGCCTCCGGCAGTTAGCGCGTTGTTGTACATGACCATATTCGGCACTCTGATCGGCAGCCGTGTCGGTGAGATGGACGGCCATCGTTACATCGACTTTATAGTGCCAGGTATCATTATGATGGCGGTGATCACCAACTCGTACGGTAATTCGGTATCGTCCTTTTTTGGTGCCATGTTCCAGAAACATCTGGAAGAACTGCTGGTAGCACCCGTACACAACGCTGTGATACTGGCGGGGTTTGTCGTCGGTGGTGTATGCCGTGGGATGTTGGTGGGTTCGCTGGTGGCTGTGGTTTCTTTGTTCTTTACCAGGCTGCATGTAGAAAACCCGCTTATCACTATAGCTGTGGTCATACTGACCTCTACACTGTTTTCGATTGGTGGAGTTATAAACTCAGTGTTTGCAAAGGGGTTTGACGATATCTCTATTATCCCGAATTTCGTCTTAACCCCTCTGACTTATCTGGGCGGTATATTCTATTCAATACACTTGTTGCCGGATTTCTGGAGAGGGCTATCCTACTTCAATCCGGTTTTATACATGATCAACGGTTTTCGGTATGGCATATTAGGCAGATCTGATATCAGTATCGGCTGGTCGTTTCTGGTGATCGTGGTTTTTATTGTTATTCTGGCAGCTATTGCGCTGCGTTTGTTGAACAAGGGTGTCGGCATAAAAACCTAACCCGTTTTGAGGAACTCTTCTTGGCTAAGAAAAAGAAAAAAAAGCAGTCGATGGCAGAGCGTGCGGACAGGCATGCACTCTACGAAGAGTCCGTGCAGGACTCTGAATTCGAACTGGACTTTGTACAGGATACCTTTAAGGATATCCGCAAACGCAAACCCGTAACTCTTAGAGAAGACTTTGCTGGCACGGCGCGAAGTGCCTGTGTATGGACCAAACGCAGCAAGAATAACCAGTCATGGGCGGTTGATTTTGACGAGGAAGTTCTGGAGTGGGGGCGCAAGCACAACCTTAAAAAGTTGAAGCCCAGGCAGCGAGAAAGAGTTGAATTTATTCAGGCTGATGTGCGCAAGGCTAAGACACCACTGGTTGATATGGTGCTGGCGTTTAACTTCAGTTACTGGATTATGCAGGAACGCAAGGATCTGCTGACCTATTTTCGTGCGGTCAGGCGCACGCTGAATGATGATGGCATAATGTTCCTCGATGCGTTTGGCGGCTCCGAAGCTCATACCACACAGCAGGAAAAGCACAAGCTTGACGGATTTACCTTCATCTGGGATCAAAATAAATACAACGCACTTACCCAGGAGATGCAGTGCTATATCCATTTCCGTTTTCCGGATAAGTCACGTCTGGATAAGGCGTTTAGTTATAACTGGCGTCTGTGGGGCGGGCACGAAATAGAAGATCTGCTTCTGCAGGCGGGTTTTAGCAATGTGCGATTCTTCGTGCAGAAATTTGATGAAAAGACAGAAGAAGCGCTCGATGAATTCGAAGAAACCCGCGAAGTCATTGATCACGAATGCTGGATAGCATATATCGTTGCTGAAAAGTAGCTTGAGGAGCGATTGTTACGATATACAGTCAGACCTTATGCGGCTTCCCTGTAATGGTCGTCTCTGGCTTTCTTTTGCTCTGCTGATCTGTGTAAGGCTTCGAGTTGCAGAAATTCAACTTTGATGCCTTCATCAAGTTTCCTCAACAGTGGTTCGCCTTGTGTAGACAACAGGCGCAGAATAGAACCCGCCTCTTCTTTGCTGCTGGCCTTCCATTTCATTCGGATTGGCAACTCCCATGATTACTCATGACGTGTGTTACCTTTCTCCATATGCACGATTAGTACACATTTTAGGAAAAAATACGGTATTCCTCAGAAAGTAGGCATAACAACGCTGTGTAAAGTACTGAATCGTTGAATAAGTAAACCGCTGGTTATAGAGTCGTTGGTATCAGTTCCGGTCGGTTACCAGTGTCAAAAAATCCGCATCTGCTAACATAAGAACCGATGCGGGTTTGCAGATAGATTGAATGTGCTGCTACTGCGGGAATCATGGTGGCAATCAACCTGCCAGTTATTGCCAATAAGCAGATAGATTAATGACCTTAGAAAAACAACGCAGTGTAGATCCGGCGGAGATTGCGAAATTTAATCGGCTTTCAACGACCTGGTGGGATGAGGCCGGTCCTATGTGGCCGCTGCACCGTCTGAACAAATTTCGTATCGAAGTAATCGAGCAGGTTATCTGTCAACAGAGAAATATAGACACGGCCTGTGATAAACCTTTTAGGAACCTGAAGGTGCTGGATATAGGCTGTGGCGGGGGAATCTTGTCAGAGTCCATGGCGCGACGCGGTGCGACGGTTCACGGTGTAGATGTAAGTCCGGGTAATATTCATGCCGCCAGACTTCATGCAGAAACAGAAAAAGACGCCCTGGTGCAGCGAATAAATTATGAGCTTTGCAGCGCTGAGGAACTGGTGACTCGCGATCAGCGCTATGACATTGTGTTGAATATGGAAGTAGTCGAACACGTGTTAGATCTTGGTGGATTTATGCACTCGTGCAACTCACTGGTCGCGCCGGGCGGGATCCAGTTTGTGTCAACGATAAACCGCAACCCGGTGGCATGGTTTACTGCGATTATTGGTGCCGAGTATATTCTACGCTGGCTGCCCAAAGGCACGCATCAATATGGCAAGCTGGTGAAACCGGGTGAACTTCTGGCGCTGCTGCAACAGGATGATTTTGAAATTCTGCAACGAACCGGTGTGGCAGTAAATCCTTTTACCGGCAATATGTCCAGCCGGAAGTCTGAAATGGTAAGTTATATGGTGGCGGCGCTTAAAAGCAGCTGATTGCAATTGTTTGCAACTTAAATTCCTTGTTTGTAGATAGTCAACATCGTTTTAAACGACGCATACTGGTACGTAACCGCACGCCCGATTCGTTGTCTATGCATACCGAAGTGATACTATCGAATTGAATGAAACGGGAGACGCGGATGGAAGGTGACAACAAAAAGTGGGGAATAGACAACGACTACGCAACGCTGACTGATGTACTTCTGGGCGTGCCGGAATACTATCGATGGGTTGATGCCGGTCCACTGATCGCCAGAACGCTGAACAACGCCCACAAGACCGGTGTAAAGTTCGATTTGCAAACGGCGATTGCCCAGCATACCGAGATGGTGTCAATCTACGAACAGAATAACGTCAGGTGCCACTATCTTGAATCTGATGAAGTTCTGCATCGCAATTTTTTTGCCCGCGACAGTTCGGCAATGACGCCCTGGGGTGCTTTGATTTGTCATATGCAGCTTAAAGTGCGACGCGCTGACTACGTTACCGCCATTCAGTTTTATCAAAACAATGATATACCCATTTGGAAATTCGCAACTGCAGGTCATTTTGAAGGCGGTGATTTTGTCATCGTTGAGCCCGGTAAAGTGCTGATTGGTTACTGCGGTGAGCGTTCTGAAAAAGAAGGCTCGGAGCAGGTTGCGGGTTTTGTTCGGGAACAGGGCTGGGAGGCCGTGACTGTGCCGATTAGTCGTGAGTTTGTGCACATGGACGGGCTTGTAGTACCGCTTGATCATAAACTACTGGTCGCCTGTCTGGATGCGCTGGAACCCTGGGTAGTCGATCAGCTGAAAAGCTGGGGGTTTGAGTTTGTTGATGTTCCCTACCTGGAAGCAAAAAACCTTGGTGTCAATCTGGTTGCGCTTGGCAACAGTAAGGTGTTATCAATGAAGGGGGCAACGGTGTTAAACGAAAAAATACGAGCCCTGGGGTATGAGGTATATGATCCTGATATGTCAATGTTCACACTGGGTGGTGGCGGTGTGCATTGTATGTGTCAGGCGCTGCACAGGGAGGAAGTTGCCCGGAGTTAATCAGACAGTATGACTTATATAATCGCTTGTTTCTGTTGGTGTATGGCTCAGCTGGTGAGTGCTGTGTAGACAAGATCTGGAACGAGCCCTGAGAGCAGCTAAAGACGCGAGCATAAAAAATGACACAATCTACCAGAAGGTTTTCAGATCGGGTAACAAACTATGTGCGCTACCGTCCATCGTACCCGCAGACACTTGTCGATACGCTGATTTCATATTGTAAGTTGTCCGATCAGTCAGTCATCGCAGATATAGGCTCCGGTCCCGGCACTTTTAGTGAATTGCTGCTCAATAGACACTACCGCGTAACCGGGGTAGAGCCGAACAAGGAAATGCGGGAAACAGCTGAGCATCAGTATTCGGCAAAATCAAACTTTAGCAGTGTAGACGGGACTTCTGAATCAACCGGCTTAAAAGATTGTTCCGTGGATCTGATTACGGCGGCACAAGCCTTTCACTGGTTTGATTTGAAAAAAACAAGGGAGGAATTCAATAGAATTCTAAAACCCGACGGCTCTATCGCAGTGATCTGGAACCAGAGGGATTTAAGCCGCCCGCTTCAAATTGAATACGATCAGATGTTAAGGCAGCATGCGGCTGAATATAACCGGGTGAATCATATGAATATCACTGATGATAATGTCGCTGATTTCTTTAGCCCGGGCAGGGTTGAAAAACAAGTGTTCCCCAATGCCCAGCAGTTTGATCTGGATGGGTTCCTGGGTCGAATAAACTCCGCTTCCTATACTCCAAAACAAAATACCGCGGAGTATCAGGATCTGGAAGTCGTGGCCCGGCGTCTATTCAATAAATACAAAGAAAATGAAACGATAGTCTTTGAATACCAGACATCCCTCTATATAGGAAGCTTCAACGAATAGGCCGGTTCAAGCAGGACTGGCTTACTTGCGCTTCGGCCAGAGAATGCTGCCCAAAAAGATAATCAGTGCGGCGACTACTATCGAAGGACCGGCCGCGGTATCAAGATTCATTGAAGCACACAAACCCGCTATTACGGCGACAATACCAAGTACGGAGGCAAGTACCGCCATGTGTTCAGGGCTTGGTGCAAACCGGCGCGCCGTGGCGGCGGGAATGACCAACAGAGCGGTGATTAACAAAATACCCACAATTTTGATCGCCATTGCTATCAGTGCCGCGAGCAGGATCAGGTAGATCAGTTGTACA
>CAKZVB010000101.1 GCA_937922015.1 uncultured Granulosicoccaceae bacterium | reverse complement strand
CGGCGATTGTTTGATTTTGAAGGGCTGGAATTGAACAGAGAACAGGGTGACGGCGAAGGTCGTGTTGATGAAAAAGTACTGAAGTGGATGCCCGGCGGGCCTGTGCTCGCCGCTACTGATCTGGCCGCGGAAATATAGGACGGCCAGAGAGCCCGTAAAGCAATAGTTATAAAGCTTCAACCCCAGGGCGTCTTCTCGCTACGCAGAGTCCTGTTCGTAACTAAACTTTGGTTGCCAGCCGGCTGCGCCTTCGGGCAGCATGTCCAGCAGATGCCAGACCGCGCAAAAGTCATCGCCCGGACCAAAAGCGGTATTCGCTACTCGATGAATGTCATCGCCCTGCTTTTTGAAAGCGGATACACCCGGCAAAAAGCCGTTGTCGTTCTGGTATCCCATCTCTTCGCTGAAAGAGGAGTCTTCAGTGGAGACCATGGTGAAGTTCCATTGTCGGCTTGCCCTGAAGGTCTCTTGTGCCTCCGGACTATCTGGTGAGCAGATCACGACAGAGGCGCGATTTTGCAGATGGCATAACACACCGTTAAAGCCATCACCCCATAGTGTGCAGTATGGGCACGACGTTCCCATGTTGTGTATAACAAAGAGGGTGTCTTTATCGTTAAATAAATCAGCAAGGCTGACTGCACCTGTAATGGTGTTGAACTGATAGTTTTCGACTTTTTCCGTGGGCAATACTTTTTGAAGTGTGGTTAACTGATTGCGAAGCAGCGCTATCTGCGCCCTTATTTCATCTATTTTTTCTGCTGACATGATAATTTTTCATCCGGCATGTAGAATTATTGCATGGCATTGCGCGATGTTAGTTTATCAGACAAGCGTTGCCATACCCCCTTTTTTAACCATACCGAGTCAATAAGCGGAAAAACCCTTACATGTCAAAATGGCCTGATTTGTTTTCTGTTGAAGGGAAATATGTATTGGTAGAGCCGCTGAGTGCGGATCATGAAGCTGACCTGCGTGAGTCAGCCGCTGATGGCCAGCTGCACAAATTGTGGTACACCATGATTCCGGAGCCGGCCGATGTTGCTGCTGAAATTAAACGTCGTTTATCTTTGCGCGAATCCGGATCCATGTTGCCGTTTGCAATAGTCGATAAAAATACCGGCCGGGCGGTAGGAATGACGACTTACATGAATATTGATGCAGGTAACAGACGAATTGAAATCGGTTCGACCTGGTACCGGCAGTCGGTGCAAAAGTCGGCAATGAACACAGAGTGTAAGTTGCTGTTGCTGCGTCATGCGTTTGAAAAGCTGGACTGCATAGCTGTTGAATTTCGTACTCACTTTGTAAACGTACAAAGCCGGCGTGCAATTGAACGATTAGGTGCAAGGTTTGACGGGGTCTTGCGATCGCATATGATTATGGCAAACGGCACAATTCGAGATACCGCTGTGTATTCGATTATCGCTTCAGAATGGCCCACTGTAGAGGCGCATCTTACCTGGCAGCTGGAAAAACCACGCAGTTAAAGCCGGGTATTTTTTCACCGTTTTCAGTTGATAAATAATGCCAGCGAGATGGCTATCCGGCAGTAATAGGTGCCATCAATGTTATTGCATCTTCCGGTGTAATAGTTGTTGTGTCGAGCTCGTTTTTTTGAAGCAATGTTCCATTAAACGTGACATAACATCGACCATTGTCGGGTATCGACAATTGCTGCAGCAAATCCTGCACTGTGCTGTTATCCGGGATTTCAACTACCCCTTTGTTGCGGGAGCTGCCTTCGGGTAGGTATTTGCCCAGAAGGCCGGTGGTTTTAATGGTGATGTTCATGTCGACATTGTTACGACAGGTTGAGCCGTGCCAGGGTGGCAGGTGTTGGCACGCCACGATCACTCCATCCGCGTAGCTCGTAGTATTCGCTTAGCATGGTTTCAAGATCACATACCCGCCCTTTTGCAGTGCCACCGGGGGCAGGATCGTTCAACAGGCGCGCTGGTAATGTGTCGTCTGATTTGCTCAGCCCTGCTGATAAATTAAACTGCCGTTCCAGATTCCAGATTCTCTCGCCTATTTTCTCAAGGCGTTCTCTGGTCCAGCTGCCTTTGCAGGCGGCGTCGAGTTGTTCGGCGTAGTCGGCCATGTCCCAGGCGCCGGAGGTAAATAAACAAAGACCGGTGGAGTCGATGGTGGCGATAGCATCCTGCGAGGTTTTGCAGGGTTGTGCCTTACCGTTTGCGCTCTGGTCTTCCATGTCCTCGGCAAAGACGTCGTGTTTTAAGTGGCATGCACCGCGATTGCTGGTAGCGTAACCCAGTCCCATGCCCGGCAGTGCTCGCGAGTCGTAGCCGGCAAATTCCTGTCCTTTAACCGCCATGGAAAGCTCGGGATGACCGTACTTTTCACACATACGTTTTGAGCCCAGGCCCAGTATCTGCCCGAAGCCTTCAAATTTACCGGTTTTTTCGGCCATGATGGTCAGGGCTTCGGCGTTGCCGAAGTTCAGCGCCACACCATCAGTGTCTTCAATGGTGATAATGCCCATTTCGAATAGTTCCATCGCCGCGGCCAGGGTGACGCCAAACGATATCGGGTCCATACCGTGTTCGTTCATCAGGTAACCGGCAAAGGTCAGTGCGTCGATATCGTCTATGCCGCATGCCGGTCCAAACGCGAAAGCGGTTTCGTACTCAAGGCCGCCGGAGGCATGCCAGTACTCTTTTCTGTTGACGATACTGAAGTGGTTTTGATCGATGTGTGCGATGCGGCCACAGGCGATGGTGCAGCCGAAACATGCTTTGTTGGTAATTAAGTTGGTATGGCCGTTCTGGTTGGGCGTTTGCATGGCTTCGGGGTTTATTTTTTCAGTTCCCGCAAACTGAACCTGCTGAAAATTATTGGTTGGCAAACCACCGAAAGCCTCCATGGTATCTATCATGGCATTGGTGCCCAGTTCAGTCAGCTCCCGGCGTCCGTCATCCTGTTCGAGTTTTTTCCAGGTTTTCTTTACCACGTCCATAAAACGCGGCATGTCATCGACGCTGACGCCTTTGCTGCCATGCACAGCGATGGCCTTTAGATTTTTTGAGCCCATCACAGAGCCAACACCACTGCGTCCGGCCGCGCGGTGCAGGTCATTGACAATGCAGGCATAGCGAACACCTTGTTCGCCAGATACCCCTATAGCGGCGATTTTGAGTTGCGGGTCCTGATGTTTTTCGTGAATAGCGGCATCGGTTTCCCAGACGCTTTTGCCCCATAGATCCTGAGCCGCGTGAAGCGTTACTTCGTCATCAACAATATGCAGGTATACCGGTGTTGGTGACCGGCCTTCAAGAATTAACATGTCGTAGCCGGCGAATTTTAATGAAGCACCAAATTTACCGCCGGAATTTGAACAGGCGACACCATTGGTCAGCGGACTTTTGGTGACTACCGCAAAGCGACCGCTGGTCGAGGCCATTGTTCCTGTCAGCGGGCCGGTGGCGAAAATCAAAACGTTGTCCGGGCTCATCGCGTCTGTGGCGGGGTCCATTTCTTCCCACAGGTATCTGGTGGCCAGACCACGTTCTCCCAGATAGTCCTGGGCCCAGTCCATGTTTAACGGTTCGGCGGTGCAAGTGCCATCGGTCAGATTGACTCGTAGTATCTGCTGCTGCCAGGTCATAGCGGAGCCTCGTGTTCAACATAGATTATCGCTTGTGTCGGGCAGGCCTCGACGCACTTTGGATCACCGCCGCACAGGTCGCATTTGATTACTTTACCGGTTGCGCTATTGTAGTTAACGGTGCCGTAAGGGCAGGCCATTGTGCATACTTTACAGCCCACACATTTGTCGTCGATGACCTCTTTTGCGCCGGTATTTTTATTAATTACAATGGCGTTGGTCGGGCAGGCGTGCAAACACCAGGCCTCTTCACACTGCGTGCAGGTATAGGGCACCGATGTTTTACCATGCTCAAATTCAAAAACTTTGATACGTGATTTAGCCGGATTGAACAGACCTTCGTTTTCCAGTGAGCAGGCCATCTCGCAAAGCAGGCAGCTGGTGCACTTTTCAGGAATCATTTGCAGCGCTTTTATCATATGATTATCGTGCCCGCGGGCGTTGTATTTTTAGTAACCATCCGAAATCAAAGACTACCATAACCACAGTTTGTCGTAACATGCTGACTGGCTGGCAATAAAAGTGAATCCGGCGTCACAACCAATGAGATTAATATTTTGCAAGACGTGATAAAGACAGTTGAGCAGTGGCTGAATGATTGTGTGCTGGGTCTGTCGCTTTGTCCTTACGCAAAGGCCCCAATAGCTGACGGCAAAGTGCGGATTGTCTGTTGTGCCAAAAAGCAGGTAAAAAAGTCGGTGTCTGCAGAGGATCAGCCTCTTACCGAGGTTGATTTTTTATCGAGCCTTGAACAGGAAATAGAACACCTGCTCGAAACACCGGAAATTGAAACCACCCTGTTGGCGGGCCCCGGCTTATTTGAAGATTTTTTAGACTTCAATGACTTTACCGGTTATCTGGAAAAACAGTTGCGCGATCAGGAAATAGACGAGCACCTGCAGATCGCGACCTTTCATCCGGGGTATTTATTTGCCGGTGAAGCGCAACATGATCAGAGCAACTATACCAATCGTGCGCCGTATCCTATCGTTCAGTTGTTGCGCACAGAAAGCGTGGCGGCAGCCGTTGAATCAGGCGAGACTCTTGAGATTCCGCAAAGAAATATTGAACGCCTGAGAGGCCTTGATCCGGGGAAGCTGGGAGAACTGTTCCCCTGGGCGAAGTTGTAGGCGGTTGCCACGGCCCGCTGTTGCGGTCGGTTTGTACGATCAGGCAGCCGTGGGTTCGTCTGATTCAAGGCTGGAATGAAACTTAAAACCCGATCTGACCGAGGCACTTTGATTCGTGTCAGAGGCCGGTTCTTCGGTTTCCAGAATTACTTCCAGCGGAGCGGACTGCCTTGACGTTGAGTTTTCAGAGAAGTGCTCAATAAACTGCAGCACGTTGTCGCCGTTGCTGGTCAGTATTGATTTATCCATTTTTATTATGTCCGGTTCAAGACAGATCAAACGGGACAATGAAGAGTTACCAGCGCCGAATTCATCAAGTGCAATTCTTATATTAAATTCATCGCGCAACGATTTAAGCAGTTTTGCAAACTCGTTGAGCTCTGATTGTCGCTCGACAAGATTATCGTTTGAAAGCGAGATTTTTTCAGACAGTTCAAAAACCAGCCGTGCTCCATGAGTCACCACTTTTTCGGTAAGTTCACGCAGAGTTCCAATATATTCCGGCTGCTGCAGGGTTTGTGGGTAGATGCTCAGGCACAGTGGTTTTATATCATCGAGATGCAATTGATCTTCTGCTTCGCATATTTCTTTGTAGCGAAAAGCGGCTTTTTTCAATAGGTGTAAATCAAGGGCGGTGCGGAATTCTTCAGTCCATGCTTCAGCGGTAAGAAACAAATCTTTTGGAAACTGATCTGTATCGCAACGATTGGCGATCACGTCCCAGCCCCAAACGGATTCCTGTCCGGTGTTATCCAACTCCATTATCTTTTCAAACTGCACATCCACCTGTTGCAGGTCTTCGCAAAATAATTCGAATCTGCGTTCGCTGATTCGTTTACTGCAAATGCTGTAGTGGCGTCTGAGGTTGTCGAATACACATTTCTGCTGTTGCCTGGCGCTGGGCGCGAAGTATTGCTCGGGTGAAGAGGTATGGCAGCGGTAGAGCGCGCGTACGGCGTCCGCATAGTATTGATTAAAATTCTTAAGCGTTTTTTCAGCGTCAACGATTATCGCCAGCCTTTCGCGGGTATGCCCGAGTGGAATGGCGGCAAATGTCATTTTCTGTTGGTCAGGAAACACACGAATATCCGGGAATTGCACCGCTGATACGCAATTTTCAAGATCGCTGACCATGTTTATCAGCGCCTCATGGATGTCGCAGGTGTCGCGATTGTCAACGTCACCGGCGGATGAGGTTGTCGCAATGATTTTAAGCGACAGCCGGTCAAACACATAGACAGTATCGGCATTAGCGGCGTGGCGCAGCTGATGGCAGAAGCGTTCGGTGCTGCTGGTCAGCCCGTCAATGGCAAAATCGGTAGCGCACAGGGCGAAGATCGCGTCATCGTACTGATCAGACAAGCCCGCCGCAGGCGCCAGGTCGGCAATAGTCAGTGTAAGCGGAGCTGCATCGTTCGCTTGTGAGTGTTTGGTTGTTGGCAACTGGATATTCATGAAGCGTGGCGGTCCGCATTCCTTGGTAAACACAGGTGTTCAATTTTTGCGCCACGCTTCAGTGGTGATTGATCATAAATGCCGGCAGTTGATGGTCGGTGTTCAGATTGTGATGTATATCACGGGTGATAGCGGATTGGGCCCGGACTGATTATTTTCATGATCGCTGCAAGTACAAGGTAGACCACTGTTGCCACAGCGGCCCACAGTGCCGCGATAGCAAAAAATATGTCCGGCGCTTTCATCAGGGTGGTCATGAGCGAATCCTGATAATAGAAAAACCACTGGTGATCGTCCGGAAAAACCAATTCATGAAAAGCTTTAAATATTTCGTGGGGGCCGATGATGACCATGATAACCATCAGTAATACCGCGATTATGATAAGCGTCATCAATGAATAGCCAAGTGTGGGCAGTGGCCACTTTGCCTGACGCGCAACGATCAGTAGTATGATCCAGAGTGCCAGTGCCCCCCAGCCGATCGGCATCATAAAGTTGACGAGCCGGGATACGTCTTCCAGGTGGACTGCCTCGGCGTCTGTCAGCAGAATCTGAGGCCTGGCGTTTGCACTGGCAAGGTAGTTGAGTTCGCGCAGACCCCGGCCGTCATTGTTAATGGCTACGCATATTTCGCCGAATAATCGATGCCGGGCTTCTTCGGTGGTGTGTTCAAAGCCTGTTTTGCCCTGCCGGTTTTGCGGTGCAAAGGTGGCGATATGATCGGCAATATTAAGTTGTTTATAGAAAAATCCGTAGCCGTAATCAAAAGGTTGCAGGAGTTTCCACGCCAGAAACAGCGCTGCTGTAAAGCTGCATATGATAACCAGCGTATAATGTAGGATTCTCAATTCGCCAATACCCCAGAAAGAATAATTGTCATGCCTGATAAAGATAGCAGATACCGATTCCTGTTGGAAAAATCAAACATCCGAGGGGTGTTGGTACACCTTGATGAAACGTGGAAAGAAGTGCTTCGCAGGGCTGAATACCCCGACAAAGTACGCCAGATTCTGGGGCATGCGATGGCGGCGATTCCGCTGCTGTCGTCGACCATAAAGTTCAGCGGCAAGCTCACCCTGCAGGCACGCGGTCCCGGCCCGGTTACGCTACTGGTGGTACAGGCGAGTGCTGATGGAGGCCAGCGAGGACTTGCTCATTGGAATGGAGAGCCGCCAGAAGCGCCTTTGAGTGCAATCTTTGGTGAGGCCACTTTGACTATTCAAATTGAGAGCGGGAAGCGGGGCGAGGTCTATCAGGGCGTGGTTGAAGCCGTGGGTGAAAAGCTACAGGATGCGCTGGGCAGCTACTTTGAGAATTCTGAGCAGCTTCCCACCCGCTTGTGGCTGCACTGCGATGGCGAGCAGGCAGCCGGGCTGTTGCTGCAGCAGCTTCCGGATAGTGACGATATCCAGATCGTTGACAAAGACGATGACTGGCAGCGCGTCACCCTGATGGCCGACACGGTTGGCGCGGAAGAGTTATACAACACTGATGTCGTGCAGTTGCTCACCCGTGTCTTCAGCGAAGATGAAGTGCGATTGTTCGATGCCGAGCCGTTGCGATTTGAATGCAATTGCTCACGTGAAAGAACCGCAGCGCTTATCGAGGGACTGGGGCAGGAAGAGGCCATGGATATTCTGGCCAGTGAAAAAGAAATAGAAATTATCTGCGAATTCTGTAATTCAAAGAATGTCTTCGACAGTATTGATGTCGCAGCGATTTTCCGTACCGAGACACCATTGGGTGGTTCTGAAACCATTCATTGATGGTCAGCCGAGATGTTCCCGGGGCATTGATTGCCTATCAGGATTGTGCGCAGACCGGGCAGCTCGGGCTTTTTCGCAAATTGATCTCCCGCCACTCCATTGACAAGCCATCAAGCAGTAGCAATCGGCCTTCCAGGGTTTTGCCGAACCCGGCCAGGACCTTAATGGCCTCAGCTGCCTGGACTGTTCCAATCATGCCGACAACCGGCGATAAAACACCGGTCTGCGCGCAGGTTTCTGCGGTATCTGAATCGCCGGAGTATAAGCAGCGATAACAAGGGCTGTCCGGCTTATGGCCGGCAAATACCGACACCTGTCCGTCGAAGCGAATCGCAGCTCCCGATACCAGGGGCACGGCGTGTTTTACGCAGGCCTCGTTGACTGCAAAGCGGGTAGGGAAGTTGTCGCTGCCTTCCAGCACCACGTTGCACTGCGGGACCAGATCTTCCAGTGAGGTTTCATCCAGTACCTCGTCGATGGTGTCGATCTGTATGTCCGGGTTGATCGCCAGGCAGGTCTGTCTTGCAGAGTGTGATTTCAATTCTCCGCAGCGCTCGGTGCTGTGGGCAATTTGCCGTTGTAGATTCGATACCTCAACGACGTCGAAGTCGGCAAAAATCATCCGGCCGACCCCTGCTGCTGCCAGATACATTGCCACCGGGCTGCCCAGTCCGCCCAGACCGACGATAAGCGCGGTGCTGTCCAGTAGTTTCTGCTGACCTTGCTCGCCAATTTCAGAAAGGTTGGTGTGGCGACTGTAACGTTCTTTCTGGGCTGGAGTCATTGCTTTTTCATCAAATTTTGCAGGTATTTAGCACGGGATCGCTTGCACTGTTCTATGATACACGGGTGAACTTTTTAGCGCATGTCTACCTGGCCAACGGTGATCCTGATTCAATAGTCGGGCAACTGTGTGGTGATTTTGTACGCGGCACAGATCTGGCCCGTTTCCCGACAGCGATTGCACAGGCGATCCGTGTGCATCGGGCTGTCGATACCTACACTGACCGACACCCGCTTAACCGGCAGGCACGGCAGTTGTTTGAAGCACCGCACCGGCGTTACGCGGGAATCATCACCGATGTCGCCTACGATCACTACCTGGCGCTGGAGTGGCAATCGTATTGCGATGTGCCGCTGCCGGAGTATGTCGCACTGGTCAATGAATCTCTGGCCAGCCGTTATTCTGTCCTGCCTGAGAATCTGCAGCGCTTTTTACCGTATCTGAAATCTGAAAAAATTCTGCAGAACAACTACTACCCGGCGCATATAGAATTAACACTGGAACGCATCTCCAGAAGGCGCGACAGCATGAAACCGCTGGCGACGGCGGCACCGTTGTTATGGCAAAACAGTGATCGTTTAAAGCACTTGTTTGACGATTTCTTTCCGCAACTAATCGCCCACACACGGGAGCTGCAAAAAAAATCTGCAGACGTTAACAACGCCCTGCTGAAAGACTGATGGCTGACTCAAAAAAAACCAACCCTTCAAAACACAAGGTTGAAAAAAATGTCTCTGATGACAAGGTCGGATTAAACCTGCGTCATACAGTAGTGTCACTGCCGTTACCGGTGCAACTAAATACACAATCCCCACCGGTGCCCGGCAGAGTCGCGTCTGTGGCTGCAGTACCGCCGTTGCCGGCCAAGTCTTCGCAACAAAATAAAAAGAAAAAACAGTCATTTGATCTGACCTCGCCCAGTCTGTACATCAATCGTGAACTGAGCTTTCTTGAGTTTAACCGTCGTGTTCTGGCACTGGCAGGAGAGCGCAAAATACCGTTGTTAGAACGTATGTTCTACTTGTGTATCTGCAGCAGTAATCTGGATGAGTTTTTCGAGATAAGAGTCGCCGGCTTACAGAAACAATTGCAAAGCGGCGCGCATGGCAGTGGCCCTGATTGTTTAACGCCGCGCGAGCAACTTAAATTGATCAGCCACAAAGCTCATCGCATGGTGAGCCAGCAGTACAAGGTACTGAACAACGAGCTATTGCCTGCGCTTGCGGCAAACGGCATTGGTTTTCCATCACCGGATAAGTGGACGAAAAAAGTAAACACCTGGGCACGGCATTATTTTGATAGTGAGCTATTGCCGGTGCTGAGTCCCTTAGGTCTCGATCCTGCCCATCCGTTTCCACAGTTAACCAATAAAAGCCTGAATTTTATTGTCAGTCTCAAGGGCAAGGATGCGTTTGGTCGCGATACAGATATGGCTGTAGTACGAGCACCTCGGTCGCTGCCGCGAATTATCCCGTTACCGGATGAGCTGTCAGAGGCGGGGAATCAGTTTGTTCTGTTGTCAACAATGATTCAGCACAATATGCCACGGCTGTTTCCCGGGCTTGAAACGCTGGGGGTGTATCAGTTCAGGGTGACCCGTAACAGCGATCTTTATCTGGCTGATGAAGACGTAGCAGATCTTCGACTGGCGTTGCAGGACGGGCTAAACGCTCGCGACTACGGACAGGCTGTGCGGTTGGAAGTAGGTGATGATTGCCCTGAGGATATAATCAAATTTCTGTTGCAGCAGTTTAACCTTGGCAGCGAGGACTTATATCTGTGTCACGGTCCAGTCAATCTTAATCGCCTGCAGAAACTGCCTAATCTGGTCGACAGACCTGAACTTAAATTTCCGGTCCATAAGCCTGCAAGATCTGCACTGACACGCCGCCATAAAAATGTTTTTTCCAGGCTGCGCGAACGCGATGTGATGCTGCATTATCCGTATCAGTCAAGCGATGCCGTGGTGTCTTTACTAAAAACAGCAGCGCGTGACAGTAAAGTGCTGGCCATTAAGCAGACACTGTACCGAACCGGTGCCGATTCGGAATATGCAGATGCGCTGATAGAGGCTGCGCACAATGGCAAAGACGTGACAGTGGTTATCGAGTTGCGCGCACGTTTCGACGAACAGGCTAACATTGCACTCGCCACCCGTTTGCAACGGGCGGGGGTGCAGGTGGTCTATGGAGTAGTTGGCTATAAAACTCACGCAAAAATGATTCTTATTGTGCGGCGTGAAAAAGCAAAGCTGTCACTGTACGCACACCTGGCTACAGGTAATTATCATACAGGCACCGCACGCGCGTATACCGATATCAGCTTGCTGACACACGATAAAAATATTACCGGTGATGTTCAAAGGATATTCAATCAGCTGACCGGACTTGGAAAAATGGCGAAAATGAAAAAAATGCTGCACGCGCCGTTTACCATGCGTGGCAGTATTATTGATTTGATTGATGAACAGGCAAAGCGCGCCAAAGCCGGCAAGCCCGCTGTTATTAAGGCCAGAATGAATGCGCTGAGCGAACCGCTGATCATACAGGCACTGTATCGCGCTTCTAATGCGGGGGTGGAAATCAAACTTCTGATCCGGGGCATCTGTGCACTGCAAACCGGAGTAAAAGGAATCTCTGAGAATATCCAGGTGTTTTCAGTGGTGGGCCGGTTTCTGGAACATTCAAGGATTTATGCGTTCGGACCGACAGGACAAGAGCAGGTATTTCTGTCCAGTGCAGACTGGATGCCCCGCAATATGTTAAACCGGGTAGAGGTAGCGGTACCGTTGCTTGATCCTGAGATACGAGCTCGCGTTGTTAAAGAATCGCTGGACTATTATTTTTCTGATAACCAGTATTCGTGGAAATTGCAGGGCAAGGGCAGATATAAAAGGTGTAAATCACAAGACAACCCTTTCAGTGCGCAGCACAAACTTATCGACATTCACCAGTAAGCAGGTTGCAGGCACTTTTGTCATTATTCAAACACAGAGATTATTTTTTTGTATCAATTTAAAGTATCAATTTCCGCCGCTTTTTCACGGCCGGTTTACCTGCGCAGTTGTCTTTTGATTTTGTTGTTCGGAGTAGCATTCAATTCTTTTGCCAGACAAAATATAGAGGCTGTTACCGGTTTGACGGCGGTACACCGAAACGGTCAGACATTCCTTACCTGGCGTGAACCTGACTCAAACACTCAGTATCATGTGTACAGACACACCACTCCTATATCGACTGCAAATATAGCGCAGGCGAAAAAACTAACCGGTCGCTGGGGTGCGCTTGGTGCAGACACATCAGTAAATGTACATGGTGTCTCCAGTGCACCGGAACACTTTGTAGTGTCAGATCTGGGTGCTCCTTTATCGGACAGTACCGGCTTGTTTGTCTACACGGCACAGCCAGATGAATCCGCTGCTGCTTATTACGCAGTTACCAGTGTGCAGGATGGTGTTGAGTCGAAGAAAATAACTGCCGGTGGCAATGCCACTGTGCAAGCCGTTAATGAAGTTTATGGCACGCCGGCTCCGGTGCTTACCGCGACACTTAATAACGGTAAGGGCAGGTTGTATACGCAATATATGGACTACACCAACTGGAACCCGACCTTCAACGGTTATGCTTATAACTACAGCGTTGCACTACCGGCTAGTTACAATAGTTCACAGCCCTACGCGCTGGCTGTTGTTCTGCATGCCTATGGTGAGGAGATGCTGTTTATCGGTGAGACTGAATACGGCTACCCGGTGATTCAACTTTTCGTCTCAGATCCGGGTGAGTCGCAGGGGGCGACAAACTCGTGGTGGTATGGCTATTCAGCTGACCATGATTATAAAGAAGGCAACCCCGTTGGTGGTGTAATTGAAAATTTTACTGAGCAGCGAGTGATTAAAGCTATTGATGAGGTGCTGTCTAATCGGGACTTCAACGTTGATCCTGAGCTGATCTACGCCTATGGAAATTCAATGGGTGCCTCTGGAGTGTTGTCGCTGGCAATGCGGTACAGCAATGTACTGGCCGGGGTGTATGCCAACCAGCCGATGACTAATTATCTGACCAGTCCCGTGTTCCGTGGAGACTTTGAAAGGCTGTGGGGCAATCCTCAAGCTAACCTGCCGGTGGTCAATCGTGGACCACATTCAGAAAATATAAAACGCTATGGTGTTGGTGGCAGTACTCCTGTTGGTGTATGGGACTGGATGAATCATCAAAAACAGTTGGTAGAGCGTCGTGGTGATTCGTTTGCCTATCTTATGCTATCGCATGGGAAGGCAGACACTACTATAGACTGGGCAACTCAGGGGCAGCCGATTATAAATGCGTTAACGGTGGCTAATGCCGGATTCTCTGCTGCGTCAGTGGCAGATGCAGGGCATACCTGGCTTGGTTTTGTGGCAGTTAATACCGAGCTTTTCGGGTTTGGCTATGATGAGAATTTTCCGTGGCGTTATCCACGCGGTGAGAGTTTTCCGGCGATACAAAACGCGACAGGGTCAGGTTCGATCAACCCCGGGCCGAGTGGGAATGAAAGCTATAACCTGAATATAGAGTGGTCAACGTCTCATACACCGTTTGCCAAACCTGTTGTAGATAAAGCAGGGCGTTATGAAATTACGCTGCGCTCACTTGATCAGCCGCAGTCGGCCGATATCACCCCGCGCAATACAAAAAGATTTAAACCGCTGGCAGGGCAGCAATGCAAGTGGGGCACTGGTAAGAATAATTCCAAAAGTGATTTTGCCAGAGGCGTTGTCACGGTAGATCGGGATGCGCTGGTCACAATTCCAGATGTTGAAATTCGCACCGATGGTACCCGACTGACGATTGACTGCCCGACAGGCTAGACCAACTGCGCAGAGACCGATCCAAATTTACCCAGGTCGGCACACACGGTGTCACCTTGTTTGATCGGGGATGGTATACCGGTAACCCCGGTCGTGACGAATTGACCTGCTTGTATTCCAATGTCCAGATCACTCAGTGTATTGGCAATCCACATCAGCGCGTTTAGCGGACCGTCCAGCGCGTCGCTGCCATGACCACTAGTGACTATCTCGTCGTTGATCAAAAGGGTAGTGGGGTGGTTGTTCAGCTCAAAAGGATCGAACGATTCTGTGGTGGCTTCACCAAGCACAAAGTGTGAGGCACAGGCATTGTCAGCAATCAGGCCCGCCGTACCGGGCAGCGTGTAATCATTGAATCGTGAGTCCGGGAATTCAAGTCCGGGGTGCAACGATTTTATACTGGCCGCAACTTCCGCCTCTGTGTACGGAGTTGATCTGGGTGGCAGATCGGCACCAAGTGTAAAGGCGAATTCCGCTTCCGCTACAGCCATACGGTTTCTGCCGAATGGTACTCTGGCGTTGTTACTGTGGCAGATTGACTTGAACAATCGTCCCGCCAGAGGCTGGTCCACATTGATGTGTTTTCGACCTGCCACCGCCGTTGCTGCGATTTTCCAGCCGGCAACCGGCTCACCTCGCAGGCTTGTCATCGCCTGCTGAATCGCATAGCCCTGTTCGACGGTATCCGGCCAAAGATCCGCTTTGACGTAGTCGATAGCGTCGCCTTTATTCCAGCAGTGACGGATAATTTCTGCAGCGCGATCGATGTCTGGCATGTTGGTGTCCCGGGTAGGTATAACTGCAGCATACCAAGCGCGCTTACTAAATTATACATTGAGTAATACCGCTATGTTGTCAGCTATGGCGCTCTGCGCGTTGCCTGCGACGTGCCATGAACGCCGCGTGTGCCTCGCTGGTGCCATTGTGGAAAGTGCCGAACCACTTATCCAGAGGCACCTCGAGGTTGCCATAGTTGCAGGTAAAGTAGCGATGATGCATCTGATGGTGAAAGGTGCCCAGTGCCAGTCTCTTTTTGTCCCTGATCAGCAGTGCTTCAAAGCCGGTGTGCGATGTTGCTGCAGTGAGCGCCTGATGCTGCATGTGAAAGAGTATATGTATCGGGTGTGCCGCCAGCAGCCAGTGAATTAATATCGAGGAGAAGAAAAGCAGATGTTCAACCGGATGCATCGACAAACCCGACCAGGGTCCGACATTGGTGTTGCGATGATGCAGCGCGTGTACATGTTTATAGATCGGTTGCCAATGTATCAGGCGATGAATCCAGTAGAAGTGAAATGAAATCCACAATGGTGTTAAGAAGAACAGGGCGATGAACCAAAGCGGGTTGGTCTGCCAGGCGAGTAGTGGTGCATAACCGTTCGCCATGGCCCAGAACATCAGCGCTTCGTAAGCAGTCCACATTGCCGCACCACTGCCGAGTGACCAGAACATATTGTCCAGTACCTGGCTTTTGAATGTGAATGCGGCACCCGCAGTTTTAAGATCACGGCTGTCATATTGCAACTGATCTCCCTGACGGCGCTTTGTATAGAAAAAAAGGTGCAGTCCGCCGGCGACAAGCACAAGCAATATAAGATTGCGAAGATACATCGGTGCAATCCAGCCAGGTGCGAGTGTCTTTGTTTCTTCCAGCGGAGGCTGGAACAGAAACCAGGAGACTGACGCAACAATAACGAGAATAGAATTCTCGGCAAGGTTAAACCACCGGTCAGCAACCCAGCGCCACAGCCTGAGTAAGCCGGGTGGCCAGCTGAAAAACGGTGATGCCTGAATCGGTACGTTCGGTCGATGTTGCCACTGGCGGGCAAAAGACGCTTTTGCCTTGGATGTGGCGGTTTCCCCGGTATTCATCGTATTTCCTGGCTCTGCTTCAACAAGACCAGTATTGCATGCAGCGAAACATTTGAATAATGCGGAGGCTGAAAATTCAGCGATTGGTTATAACTAAGTCGTGGCTGTGTATCTGCAGGCAGTTTAAACGGGGGAAATGTTTCCGGATCGAATGATTGACGTGATACAGAGGTAGAACAGAGGGGTTCGCCCCGAGCGAACCCCTGCATATTACCGGTAGACGCGAAACTCGTGCAACGTAAACGTGCCCTTGCCCCAAAAAGTTTCTGTGCCGATTTCGATGGCGCCCATACAGGTGTTATTCTGAATTCTCGGTACGCCGAATGACGGGCCGGTGTATCGTGTCCACTGAATAAACTTGTTCCAGTCCAGTGTGCCCTGGGTCATGGGTTGTTGTGCGACAAAAGCAACGTATCCCCAGCCCAGGGTAGGGTTGGTATGGACGTCCCATGTCACACCATCAATGGTGACATCGGCTACTTTGGGTCCGGGGGTTTTGGTCACTGGTACGCCGACCCAGACCATTAGTTCAAATTGTTTGTTCCATTCTTCGGCTTCACAGCTGGTGTGGAAAAAGGATTCCAGAGCAACGTTTCTTTCGGGGTTGCCGGTCTCGGAGTATTTAAATTTTATTTTATAGTCGGGAATGTTGTGCAGCGGTGCCGGCAGACCGAGTTTCTCCGGTGTGCCCGAGGTAGTGTTGCGAGTTTTACGACCGTAGTAGACCTGTGGGTAACTCTTGACTGAATACTCGTTGCCTTCGTTTTTGTTTAGCCAGTTATAGTCCCATTTGGCTATGTAGTTTCCGGCTGAGCCGCCCAGCTCGATACACTGATGCCAGTTGTCAGAATAAACTTCGCTGTCGTTCCATGTGTTGTTTTGCAGTACATAGTCGCCGTAGTTGATTTCTGCCCATGGCTGACACCAGCGCTTGCCAAGCAACGGTTTTGCAGCCGTCGCGGTGGTGCCTTCGACGACGGTACAGGTGCGATCATTTTCATAACCGAAGCCGTCGTGGTTGCCATCGCTTGCGTCGGTCAGACAGATTGGTTTGCCGTTGGTGTAACCTGCAACCGGTGAGCGTTCCGGGCCAGGTACATAGACACTGGATTGCACTGATCCCGACTGGCCGTTAATCCATTTGCAGGGCGCGCCATATTCCCAGCCCCAGCCGTCGCCATTGTTGGTGGCATTCGCTGAACAGGTATTATCGCCACTGCTGGTGACTTCTGTGGTAGCTGCGATGTTAGTGGTGACAGCGCCTAACGTTGAATCGCCCCATCGACAGGACTGGTTGTTTTCATATCCCCAACCATTACCGTGATTGACTGCTGCTGCAGTGCATTCCGGGCGCGTGCCGGTCTGGACAAGGGTTGAGTCCCCCCATCGGCAGGATTGGTTGTTTTCATACCCCCAGCCATCACCGTGATTGACGGCTTCAGCTGTGCACTCGACTATTGAACGGGTTGCGGATGCGCTGTCGTTGGCCAGTGCAACGCCGTTATCGGAGAGAATTGAATCGGGGTTTGAACTGCCGTTACAGGCACTGAGAATCACCGCAAAACAAAAAAAAACGACTTGCTTCATTTATGGATCCTGAAAGTATTGGAGTGTTTAAACTACCGGAAGTCTGGATTGGAATAAGTTAGGTAGAGGATAGTCGACTAAGGAAGAAATTCCATGTCTGAAGCCGCCTACCATACAGGTTTGTCATGTTAAGGTTTAACTTTTTGTTGTGGCCTGAATGAGCGACTCGTCTCTGTGGGCGGGGCGCTATAAGTGGTGTCTCATTTTTTATCCAGTTGTTCCTTAATTTGTTGTTGTTCTGCGGTAGACAGCGGTTTGTAGAGGCGCGGGTATGGCCAGCCATAGCCCCATCGAAATGATGTGGGCAAAAATGGTGTACCGCCCACTCTGACACCAGCCAACATCAGTTTGGCGATACTCTCCTGACCGACCTGCGCCACACACTGCTGGAGTTGCTGATCCGATTGCAGGCGTTGATCGTAAGTGCCACCCTGCCAGTAGGCGAGATCGTGTTCAGTACAGCATCCAAGCCAGAGTTCTCTTTGTGAATAGGTGCCATCTGGAAAAGAGCTACAGCCGTCGCTGGTGAACGGCTTTATCGGTTGATCGCTACACGCTGATAGAGTGGTTGTGACTAGTGTCAGTAGTCCTATGTGTATTCTGTTCATATTTGTTTTGCCCCCTGATTTTCAAGCGCCGCAGTGATTCGATTGCTAGTCGCTACAGGCCTTTAATGCTCGATATATCCACCAGACTAATTGAGAAAAGAAATATTGACCAGCCGGTGTTTTTTATAAACCCGTGTGTGTAATACAGGCTGGCGGCTCTGGCTGTCAGCAGCTCGCCCACTTGCTGTTCACAACTTTGTTAGCGTTTTACTGTGATCGGGTCAGTGAATAGCTTTGAGTTTGGAATAAGAATAGTGTGGTCTTCCGCGCTAAGCCGGGTGTAGCGTAAGTCTATGGTGGCGACCTTGCCGCTGAAACCCGAGACCTCAATCGAATCTCCCAGTTTAAATGGCTGATACAACAAAATCAGAATGCCGGACAGTAGATTGGAGATAGTGTCTTTCATTGCAAACCCGAGAGCGAATCCGGTCAGACCCAGGCCGGCGACCAGTGCAGATACATTAATACCCAACGTACCCAGTGCCGTTATCAGGCCAAGTATAACAAGTGTGATGCGGCTGGTGCGGATCATCAGCAATGACAGGTGATCATCGAGGTCAAATTTTTTCGTGGTCTCCACTATCGCCTTGTGTGCCAGCTTTACCAGAATGTAGAAAAGTAGCAGGGTCATGATAAATCCCGCCGCACGCGGTCCCCATTCAAGTATCTCGCTTAGCTGCTGTGTGATGGTTGTTTCCATATATCTGGTTTATCTATAACGGTGTCTTGCAATCTGTGGCAGGGTTAACTTATAGCAGGAATAGATGGTTTGGCATGGCACAGGGCGTAATCGCGTTAGCCGTTAAGCGATATTTTTGCATCTAACCTGCGTTGAATGATCGGTATAGAGTCAGTGAAAGGTAGTATTTGTGCCGCTTTATATGTCGTTTAGATTTTGTCTGCTATATGGCGGTGCATTTTTCGCGCAGTGGTTATCTGCCTTCTGCCTAGCGTCCACTTCTGGTAAATATACCATCGTCTCTGCAATCCGGCCGGGACCACAAAACGCCAGATTGTATTCAGCAGCTGCGTGATGCCCAGTTTATTCAGGGTGGTTAAAAATTTTTGTTTTACCCAGTTCAATAGTGGCTGTGGAATGATTAACAGGGCGATAAATACGTAGGAGCTGCTGGCGGTAAGCAGTAAAAGACCCAGTGCAATTACAGTTCGTATCCACAGCTTGCGCTGCATATACCACCGTGGAATCTTAATCAGAACACGTGCGATGTGTTCTTTCAGTGAGCGCAGTTTCAGCCTTGACGGGCGGTGTGATAATAAAAACAGGTGTGCTGAACCGCGTGTGATGAATTGCCGTATTTTGATAATGATGGAGTTTTTCAAAAACAACATAAAAAACTTCGGGGTGATCTTTTTTAGCAGCGCTTTTGCGGCGGTAAGTAAGCCAAGGTAGATCGGTAGAAAAAAAGTGTTCTGATACACGACGGTGACGATAACAACCAGCAGAAAGAGAGTGCCTAGAATGGCCAACCTGGCTGGTTTAACCGGCGGTAGGTCCGGCCTGTTTTCAGCAGGAGTGGAAGAGGTTTTTGACTTTTTACTGATACGGATAACCTCCTGTACTTGCCTGAGAAATGCCGGTCTGTGGTTGAAGACAGGTTTGTGGTGGCTGTGCGCGGATGCCTGTTGGAATTGTCGAAGTGTACCTCCGTGGAAGTCCGGCAAAAGTATAGACTACCGGTTGCACCTGATGTTTATTTTCCCTGTAGGAATATTGATAATTGCCGCGATAATACCGTGTTTTGTCCATCACGACACCAGTTAACCGGCCACTGCTCCGACAGACTCTGCAGGGCAGTCTATACTATTGCGAGTAACGTCTAAACGGTACAAATGAGTCGATCAATTGAAGTGCCTGGATTCATGTAAGGGAAATTCAAAGGGAAATAACTGCGGGTTTATCAAGCCTGCCGGGCCCGGCTGAAACCGCTGAGAAAATCCCGTTCATTAAGATCAGGCGCTGCGCTATTTGATTCCGGTAAATCCTGACATTGAGTTTCGCTCTTTATAGAAAATGCAAAATTCCAGCGAAAATGACAGCGTTGCAGACATTGGTGCAGCTGCCGGTGAATTCAAAGTCAACAGGCCCGCGGCAATCAAAGCGTGCGCTTCAGCCAGGAGTTGTCTGGCTCAGGATGATACCGATGCAGTAGAGTCTCTCTTGATCGGGGCGTTAAAGTCACGCCCGTCCTGTAACCTTGCCTACCAATTACTGGGGCAAAGGTTCAAACAGTCCGGTGATGAGAAAGAAGCCGCCACGTGTTTTCAGGGACGGTTGCCAGCCCGATTGCTACACAAATATTTCAAGCCCCGGCATCTGCAGGCAATTGCCGCCAAACCTGAAGCCGCTGCCGCAGATGAGGCCGGTGAATCGGTGGATCACTACACACGGGCGTCGGTGTTTAAGCCGGAACACGTAGCACTACCGGCACCCGGTACTTTGAGCGGTGCGCGATCTGAGGCTTTCAGGCGTACTGAGATTGTATCCAGAGAGTGCTTCGTTGATACCGTCGAGCACTGCGAGCTATGGCATGATAGTAGTAGCACTTTGGTTTTTGATGCAAAAGGCAAAGAGATTACTGCACACACTGTGGGCGATCTGCCGGTGTTGTGTTCAATGATGCAACAAAGCAGACCACGTCGACTGCAAGGGCTCACCGTTTTGTTGGGAGCCAGAGGTTCTCACAACTACTATCACTGGCTTGCCGACATAATTCCGAAGCTTGGGATACTTGTTGCTGCAGGCGTCCATCTGAAGTCTGTTGATCATTTTGTCGTGCCATTGGCGGCGGCGGGTTTTGCCCGTGATTTGCTGGTGAAAGCAGGAGTCAGCGATGATCAGATTTTCGAATCGGAAACAGAAACACCCTTTGTCAGTGCCGATAAACTAGTGGTCCCCTTTTTAAGCAATAAAATGGGATATTCAATGGGGCGATGGCTGCCCCGGTATCTGCAGCAGACAATGCTGTGGCGACAATCCAGGGTGCCGGCAGGTAACCGCAAGCTATTTATAAACCGTGTCGCACAAACGGCCGCGGGCAGAACCCTGCACAATCAGCAAGACACAGAAAAGTACTTTGTGCAGCGTGGCTTTGAAATAGTAATACCTGAGAAAATGAGTGTCACAGAACAGGCTGAACTATTTGCGCAGGCAGGGGTGGTTGTGGCAGCCCACGGGGCAGGCTTAAGTAATATAGTCTATTGTGCACCCGGCACTAGAGTTATCGAGTTCTACGGTGCTCATATCGCGCCATGTTACTGGGCGATTAGTGCGCTTAATGAGCTGGATTATTATCACCATTGTTGCATTGATCAAAACGGCATTGAAGGTAGTGACTCTGCGCGCCGCTCAGCGGGTTTTAGTATCCCGCTGGAGGTTGCCGGGCATATGCTGGATCTAGCCGGTGTTAGATAACTGCGCTGCAAATGATTTAAGCAGATATCGATACACCGAATTTAAATTCACACGCCTTTCCAGTTCGGGGTGCGTTTTTCGGCAAACGCAGTAGCGCCTTCTATTCCATCTGCGCTGGTAAATACTTTCTCAAGCTGGGCTGACTGGTAGTCCCAGAATTCCGCTTCGGTTCTGCCCTGCATTTCCCTGATTATTTCTTTGGATGCTTTCAGGCCCAGTGGTGCGTTTCTAGCAATCCTGTTGGCGAGTTCAAGGGCTGTTTCCAGTGCTTGTCCCTTTTCGCAAAGCTCAGCAATCATGCCAAAGGCGTGAGCTTCTTCTGCAAGCATGGGGTCACCGGTCAGTGCCAGTTTCATTACGCGTGCGTACGGCAGTTGTCTGGGTAGCTTTAATAGTGCGCCGGCACTCGCAAACAATCCTACGCCAACTTCTGGAATACCCAGTTTTACGCCTTTGGCGGCGACTATAAGGTCAGCGGATAAGGCTATTTCAAATCCTCCGGCCAGTGCGAAGCCTTCTACGGCGGCGATCAATGGCTTGTCAGGGCCCTTTTTCACAATGCCGCCAAAACCACGACCGTCTGCCTCGGGGAAGCCTGAAGCTACAAATTCTTTAAGATCCATACCGGCACAGAAACCGCGACCCGCCCCGGTCAGAATGCCTACAGCAAGATCATTATTGTTGTCCAGTTCATCCAGTGCTGCTGCAAGTTGTGTGGCCAACACCGCGTTCACCGCGTTCATGGCGTCAGGTCGATTGAGTGTAATGATCATTACACGGTCTTTTATTTCGGTAACTATTTCAGTCATTGGTTGATGTCCTGTTCAACGTATGGGTTTCGTTGTTGCATGCTGCATTTCGAACTACGCACATGATACACGACTATATAACTAACCACTGTAAGGTGGATGTTGCCAGTGGGTCTTTACTGTTAAAAATAGAAGCGAAATTCCAGCGATGCCTGTCGCTGTCGCGATTGTTTGCTTATTCGTTTTTGACTTGCATCCAGCACCATGGAAACGTTTTTTCCGACCGAGAAACTGGACCAGAGCTGCGTTGTGGATGTAAAAATATCTTCATCAATGCGTTGTCTGAAACCTGCTTCAATACCCAGCCGCAACCCCGCTGTCGGTTCCCAGTGCACACCCGTATGTGCGCCAAGTTGCAGATAGGTCTCTGAGCCTTCATTGATTGCGTCGCTTTCAATTAACGCGAAAGCCAGTGGCTTGTTTGCACCCTGTGTCCATGCTCCGCCGGCACCGACATTAAAGGTGAATCTGTGGCGAGCATCGGCCGTCGGCCGTTCCCAGTCCAGTCGTGTGTGCCAGGAGACGGGTTTGAAAAATTCGCCCCGCGGTTCGATTGACTCTATGCTGATCAGTCTCAGCAGTCGCAGAAAATTTTCATCGGTTTCCAGGTTTCGTGCGGCGACGACGTTAAAAAAATCTATCGCGGCGTTGTTGCCGTAGGCCTTGCTCGGGTCTTTGAAGTCGTGGTAGGCGGGACGAAAGCCTATTTCCAAATGGTTTGCGTTTGCCTGTCTGTTGACCAGTCGGATCGATGCTCGTGTTGTTTCATGTCCCAGTTCAGGTGCCGCCTGAGAAGTTTCGACTACGGGCTCTGGAGTGGTTATCGATAGTTTTGATCGCCGGCTCAACACGGCGCGTTCTTTGCGGCTCATGGCAGATGCACCGGGGTCGGCTTTCAGCCGCTCATAGCGGTTGTAATCTGACAGCAAGTCCAGCACTGCCGCTTGTCGCTGTGCTGAAAGCGCTGACAGCTCAGTGTCGATAGATGCCAGTTCATCTCTCCAGCCTTTTAATGCCAGTTTTCGATCATCCTGAGGCAATAGTTGTCTGCGGGCGCGCAGCGTTTTTATGGTCGATGGAACAAAGATACCTTCGTCGATAAGATCTCGCTTTCTCAACAATTTAATGGTGTCAACCGGTATAGTCCACCAGTTAAATGCTTCCAGCAACGAATCATCTGCAAAGGCGACATTGAGCAGCGATAGCAAGTGGTAGGAACAATTTTCACTGAGAAAGAAATAGTCGTAGTAACTGATCAGCATCTCGTAGCTGTGCAGCAGGATCTGATCGACCTGTTGTTGTGTCAGTTTAAGTTGATACTCCCAGGTATCTCTGTTTTCAATCTGCGCGTACTCGCGTAGCTTGATGTGATAGGGCAGTAATCTGTACTTGCCCTGAAAACCACCGGACAGTCCTTTTAACGCATACGCCATACTTGAAACTTCGGGGGGAACCTCGGCTGCGAAATTTATGCTCATGTTAAGCAGGCGGGTTTCAGGGGCCTGATCTTTCTTGTCGATTCTGATCAGTGTGTGGCCAAACGCAGATGACGGACTATTAGGGTGGGCCGCCGGAAACACCAGTGTCAGTGTGTGTGCCTGTAAATATTGCGTGAAGCGTTCAATCTCGGGGCATTCCTGCGCTGGTACCAGGTCCTTAGCGGAGGGTAGTAAAGTAAACAACCAACTTCGCCTTGCAACAAAACGACAGTACGCGGTAAGTCGCATTGGTTTTTTTACAGTCGTTGAAAACATGGCCGCGAGTGTTGAATCGAGTTCGGCCGCAGGATCAGACTTCCCGTTGTCGTCCATAAAAAAGTAACTGGCATCTACCTGGCTTTTATAGCCATTGCCCTGTTTCTCGTAGTGTAATAGTGCCCGCCACATCGGATGGCTTGAAAGCTCCAGCACGTGTGCCTGCCGGATGAGTTGTGAAAGCGGGTTGGTCGTTTCCCCTGATACCCGCGCTACTGCCTGGGAGTATGCTCCGTCATCAACAAGCTGTTGCCACGAAGGCCGGGTATCTGCAGCGCTATAGACCGGGGCGCATAGTATGAGAAGTGCAGTGGTCAGCCAGCCGCCATTGGTTAGAATAACGCGAAGCCATAACGCAGGGTGAGGCGACAAATTCATAGCGACAGCTTGGTGTTTGGTGGTGAAGCGCTTAGGAGATTTTACAGCTGCCGTGCGCAAAGTGCACGGCAGCAATTGGCCGGGACTAAAAAAGCCCTAGTTGGTAGCGTACTTGGCCAGTGTGCTGTCAGACAGCATTGCCAGTTGCATTGAGGCGATAACACCCTTTGCATCTGTGTCTGTGGTGAAAAGCGCATCGTAATTTTGCTGCGCCAGTTTGCGAAAAGACGACATATCCTGATCTTCAACACCCATTAGTGTGGCAAGCACGTTGAGGTATTCGCCATCGCCACGGGCAACCTCTGAGGAGAGTTGATCCATGTTACTTGCAACGAAAATCTCTTTTGCCTGTTCTTTTTCCACAGTTTGAGTTGGGTCACAACCCATCATGCCGTCACCGGTTGTCATGAAGAAGGTGGCAGGTATTGCAATGTTATTGAGAATTGCTGCAGCAACGTTAGAGCCTTTTCCGGATTTGCCATCCATTACTTCGGCACCCAGGCCACAGCCGGCCCCGGTCTCTGCTGCCTGCGCTGTAACTGACATAGCCAGAAAAACCGATGCACCGATTATTGATAATTTTTTCACGGTTATTCTCCTATGATTTGTCAGTGGTGGTGACGTACTTGGACAAAGCAGGTACACCTGACAACGTATTATCAAGTTTTACCAGCCATTCGGTGTGATCTGCAGCCGGTGTACTGAATAGCAGGTCATATTCTGTCTGTGCAAGCTGGTAGAATTGCTGAGCATCAGCTTCTTCCATTTGCATCAGTGCTGCCAGTGACTGCAGATGTTGTCCACCACCCTTTGCGGCGTCGCGCGCCAGATTGTCGAAGTTGCTGGCGACATAGACATCGCGTTGAAATTCGGCAGTAATTACGGTCTCACCATTACATCCCAGACTATCGAAGGACAAACCGAATAACTGATTTGAAGAAGAGCCATTGGTGGTCGCTGCCATTACGTGTGCTGCAAGGCCACTTTGCCCGGCGAAGATAGTTTGTCCCAGACCACAGCCCGGTCCACTATCAGCAGAGCTGATGCCATGCATGGCCATACAAGCTGGCAACAGACAGATTGCGAGTTTTCTTTTCATAAAGTCCATCCTTTTTTATTTTGATATAACTTTTTGGAGATACTCCAACGCCATCATCGGATAGCTGCACTGTAGCTGTCAACGAGTAACCATTGCAGGGTGGGCATCGGGGCCACTCCCGGGTAGCAAATATCAGGGTTCATAACGTTTTCAAGGACGATGACGATTAAGTTAATAAGTGTCGTAAAGAGTAAATCGGGGTGGTTGCGCTGTTGAATTGTAAATTACAGACTTAACAGGGACATTTGCGGGTAGGCGTCGTACAGGAAACCAGGAGTCTGCGCGGCAGAACCTCTGCTACTGCGTACGCGCCGTGACGGTGCGATTTAATCGATCATTTTCGTTGCGTATGAGTAACCATGCGCCTCAAATGTTCGTACCATCATTTAATAAACACAAGGGCCCCCTATGGCACGTTCTCGCTACACAGACTTCTACCGTGCAGACTCCCGGAT
>CAKZVB010000100.1 GCA_937922015.1 uncultured Granulosicoccaceae bacterium | reverse complement strand
GTGATAAGGAATAAGCGTGCCTGCGTTTTCCCAAAGGTATTCCTGTGCGCCTTCATACAACGCCTTACGCTTTTCAAAGTTGAGTTCGCGTCTGGCGTCTGCCAGCATAGCGTCGAACTTTTCGTCTTTAAAATAGGACTCATTCCACTTGGCGGTACTTAGATATATTTCGTGTAGTGCCTGATCTGCAGGTCGTTCATTCCAGCGTGTGGCAGATACATCTTTCTTCATCCATACCTCGCTCCAGAAACCGTCGCTGGGTACTTGATTAATGTTGACCCGGATCCCTGCCTTGGCCGCCTGTTGCTGATAAGCTTCTGCCAGTATTGGCCAGGTCGGTTCGAGCGTTGCGACATGTACGTCTATATCAATGCCGTCTGCATAACCTGCTTCCGCCAACAGCGCTTTGGCTTTTTCAATATCCTGTGGACAACTCAGATTGGCACGATACTGATCGTTTGGTTCAACCGGTGTATCACAGGCGATCACCCCTCCACCACCAACAACCAGATCAATAAGCTCCTGACGGTCTGCGGCCAATCGCACTGCCTGACGCACGCGAACATCATCAAATGGTTTAACATCGGTGCGAAAAACCAGCCCGCGCCAGTTACCGGTCGGGATTGCCTGTATGTTGAACTTCTCGCTGCCGTCAAGCATTACACGCTGCTGTGCAGTGATACCACGTTCCATATCAATCTGACCGCCCAGCAGTGCCTGCAGCCGCGCCTGTCCATCTGCTATGCCAATCACCTCCATGCGCTCAACCCCGGGTGCACCTTCAAAGTAATCCATATTGGCAACCAGCACAGTAGTGCCCTGCGCATTGAATTTTTCAACTTTAAACGGCCCGGTACCAATACCCGTGGTGGCAATCGTATCGCCGCTTCCTTCGGGAATCATGCGCAGACGATAGTCCATCAATTGCAAGGGCATATCTGCGAACGGCGTAGTCAGCCTGATGACAACGGTTGATGCATCGGGGGCTTCTACGGTGTCGATCATTTTTACTGCAGAGCGTGCCGGGCTGTCTGATTCCGGATCCAGTACCCGACCCAGTGAATAGATCACATCGGCTGAATCAAACGCTGATCCGTCATGGAACTTTATGCCTTCCCGCAGCGTTAACGTCCATACAGTGGCATCATCATTAGAACTCCAACTGCTCGCCAGATCAGCACTTGGCAGACCATCGATACCCGGGCGCACCAGCCGATTCATTATCTTTTCGGTGATCTGAAAGACACGTCCCTTAGATATCGGATCAAGGCTTGATGCCTCACCAAAGCCAAGCTCGTGAGCTTGTTTGAAGGTGCCGTTCGGGGCTGCATTTACCAGTGACCCGGTACAACCCAGTACCAGCAGTGCAATTATTTTTTTCACGATATTCTCTCCTCCGGTTAGTCGGTGCGCTGCCCACTCACGAACGAGAAGGCCACACATAAACAACACTCAAACTTTCCGCTGCCAGCGTTGCTGTGACAAACGACAATAAGCCAACGGATAAATAAAGAAAACTGTATCTATGGTTGCGTTTTACTCGCCTCTGTTTCAATCCATGCGCAAACTGCGTCTACCTCAACGGTGCGGCGTGCACCATGGCGACTCAGCATATAATAGGACCTCGCTGGCTGCAGGTTGATATCGAATGGCCTTAACAGACGCCCGCTGGCGACTTCATCTTCTAAAAACGGAAACGAACCCAGTGCCACGCCCTGCCCGTCGATCGCGGCCTGAACGGCGAAATTGGAGTCCATCACGATGGTATCCCCACGTGACACAACCTGAGGAACAGCGGCACACTCAAACCATGCCTGCCACTCACTTCTGTCGCGTTGGTGAATAATGGGATAACGCGCCAGATCAGCAGGCGACGACAAGCCTCCCAGCTCAGCTGCCAACTGCGGATTAACCACTGGCGAATAGACAATATTAAACAAAGGCTTAACCTCTAGCCCATCCCATTCACCTGTGCCCCAGTCCACTGCCACCTGACTGGTCAACGATTCCACGCTGGTAATACGCGGTGAGTGATTCACGATCAGTTCTATATTGGGGTGCGCTTTGCGAAAGCTGGATAGTCGCGGGCTTAACCATCGACTACCAAAGATTGGCCCCACTGCCAGCGTTACTGCCTTTGTGGCCGGCGCAATATGTAAATCGATTTCGGAGCGAATTTCGGAAAAAGCCCTGCCCAGTACTTCTGCCAGCGAGCGCCCGGCATCGGTAAGCACTACAGCTCGGGTTTTGCGTACAAACAGCTGGCAACCCCACTCGCGTTCAAGCTCCCTGATCTGGTTCGATACCGTGGTCGGACTGACATACAGTTCATCTGCGGCATCTTTGAAACTCAAGCGACGGGCGGCTGCCTCGAATGTTCTAAGCGCATTTAGCGGTAATTTGGAATGATGATTATTCAACGACTGAATTCATGGATTGCATTTATCTTATTTATACTCCGGTAAATTGTCATTTGTCTAATCGCTGCGGAAAAGTAATGCTGACTGCTGGTGGGTTCAATTGCCACAGGAGGAATTTTGATCAATGTCTGTAACCCCGGCTGACCCAGAGCTCCAGGCTAGCGAAAATCAGACAGGCCGACCCCGTAAATCCGGTCGTACTGCAAGACGTCGCGGGTCTGGCAGACGCGAGTCAGCCCCCTCAGAGCAGGCATCCATTATCGGTACCGGCGGACGCTATTCCCCCCTTGATAAAGACTCACTTCAACAAATTCATGACACCGCGTTAAAGTTGCTTGAGACTGTCGGTTTATCCGATGCACCAGACAGTATTATTGATCTTGTCGTAAAAAACGGCGGCCAGTTGCTTGCCAATAAGCGATTGTTGTTCCCCGCCACTCTCGTCAATAACGCCATCAATAATTTACATCGTGACATCACACTACACGGCCGCCAACCAGGTTACGAACTTAGCTTAAGCGGCCAGAGTGTGCATGTGGGGACTGGCGGTGCAGCACCCCTTGTTGTAGATCTGGATACCGGCAAGTACCGTGACTCAACACTTAAAGACCTCTATGACGCAGCACGCCTGGTAGATTCACTGGATAACATTCAGTTTTTCAGCCGCTGTGTTGTTGCTCGCGATATGCCTGATGACCTGACACTGGATATTAATACCGCCTACGCATCATTGGCAGGTTCACGAAAACACGTGATGGTCAGTGCAACAACTGCTGACAGCGTCGGCGCAATCGCAGATATGTGTTTTGCAATCGCAGGCTCGAAACAACGTTTTGTTGAACAACCGTTTTTATCCCTGAATATAAATCACGTGGTCTCACCCCTGCGATTCGACGCATCAGCCGGTGAAGTACTGCTGACCGCTGCACGTGCAGGCATACCGGTTCACGTTAATACATTCGCACAACTGGGAGCATCCAGTCCCGTTACCATCGCCGGTTGTGTAGCACAAACTGTTGCCGAAACACTCGCCGGTATGGTGATCGCATGGCTCGCTAACCCTGAGGTGTCAGCGATATTTGGTCCACGTCCTATGATCACTGACTTACGCACCGGTGGCATGGCAGGCGGCGCTGGTGAACAGGCATTGTTAACGGCAGTCTCTGTGCAGATGGCACAATTCTATGGCTTTGCCAATTCAACCATCGCCGGCGCTACTGACAGCAAGATTGCCGATGCGCAAAGTGGCTTTGAGAAATGTCTGTCAGTGACACTTGCCGCTCAAACCGGTTGCAACATGATCACTCAGGCATGTGGAATGCAGGCCGGCTTGATGGCCTGCTCTTTCGAAAGCTATGTAATTGACAATGACATGCTGGGCACCATTCTGCGATCACTTGCGCCTGTCGAAGTCTCGTCTGCCACCCTCAATGTTGCAATGATTGCCGAAGTATCGAATGGCGATGGTCACTACCTGGGACAGCAGGAAACACTACATCGTATGCAAACGGATTTTCTGTACCCCTCCATATCAGACCGACGCGACCACGAAGCATGGACTGCCGATGGTGCACCTGACATACGCAGTGTGGCCAATCAAAGTGCACGTAAAACGCTTGAACAACATTATCCAGCGCATTTTTCTGCCACACTTGATAAAAAACTGCGGCAACAGCACGATATTCGATTACCTGCCGACCTCATGACATATGCAGAATCCGCTGCATGAATATTGTAGCAACAGGCGGCGGTGGCTTTACTCATCAGTCTGACGACTTACTGGAAAACTATGTATTGTCGCTAAGCGATAAAAAACATCCAAACATAGGATTCCTGCCGACCGCAAGCGGTGACAACGAAACTAAAATAGCGTGTTTTCACGAACGCTTTAAGCACAGCGGTAACTCAACACACCTGGGTCTTTTCGGCACTGTGTCCGATGTTGCACAATGGATTCATGCACAGGACATTATTTACGTCGGCGGCGGCAATACCAAAAGCATGCTGGCAGTCTGGCAGAGCTGGAACCTGCCGGAACTACTACGCAACGCGCTTCACCGGGGAACCACTCTTGCCGGTGTCAGTGCGGGTGCAGTGTGCTGGTTTGATGTGGCACTATCCGACAGTGCCGGCAGTGGTTTGCAACCGCTTTCGTGTCTCGGACTACTAAGCGGTAGTTGCTGCCCTCATTTTTGTAACAAGGCAGACCCGGCCCATGCAAAAACAAATAATAAAGATCGAAAAACAGTCTTCAAAGACTTAATCAGCGAGGGTAAACTACCGGCAGGCATCGGCATTGATGATGGTGTTGCCGTGCACTACAGTAATGGAGAACTCGTCAAGGTGATCAGCGCTCGTGACGGAGCAGCAGCTTATAAAATTGAAGCAAATGGTAAGGAATTAGTAACAAAAACATTACCTGCATAACCACCGTCAGATGAAATCGGTAACATGAAATACGATTTTCAGTTGTAATTCGTTTTACGAGAAATGACTGATTACCATGAGACTGCAAACAAACAGAATACTCATGGATTTTTTTAACGAAGGAGGAAAAATATGAAATTACTCAACAAAAGTTTGTTCGGTTTACTGCTGCTACCCGCCCTGGCCCTTGCTGACGGATACCCCGAAAAAAACGTCACTTACCAGATCACATTTAATCCCGGTGGCGGCTCTGATATTCGCGCAAGACAACAACAACCCATGCTGGAAGCAGACCTTGGTGTAAAAGTCCCTATTCAATACAAACCAGGTGGTGGTGGCTCTCTGGGCTGGGCAGAGCTGGTCAAGAAAAAGCCTGATGGATACTTTATGTCGGGTATTAATATTCCGCATATTATTCTACAGCCACTGGCCCGTGAAAACGCCGGCTACGAAACAGACCAGATTGAACCGATCATCTTGTTTCAGCAAATTCCGTTCGGCATCACGGTAATGAAAGACTCACCGTTTCAGACACTCGACGATTTACTCAGCTATGCAAAAGAAAACCCGGGTGCGGTTACCATTGGTGGTTCCGGCACCTGGGATGCGACACACATCGCACACTTACAGTTCGAGAAAATGGCAGGTGTAAAGTTTACCTATGTACCTCACAAAGGTGGCAAACCTAAACAGACATCCTTGCTGGGAGGTCACACCATGGCTAGCTGGTTCGGTGTGAGTGAATGGCTTCCGTACGGCGACAAAGTTCGCAACCTTGCCGTGGCAACCGAAGCAACGGTTGAAACCAACCCGGACCTTCCCACCTTTAAGTCACTGGGCTTTGATCTGTATTCATCGGTATATCACGGTGTTGCAGTGCCCGCAGGCACACCGGCAGAAGTGGTAGGAAAGCTACAGGACTCTTTCATGAAAATTGCCAACGATCCCGAGGTACGTGCCCGCAAACTTAAAGACGGTATCCTGCCAATTGCAATGAGTGGAGCAGATGCAAAAGCACTGATCGCCAATCGCAAGGAGATCTGGGCACCCATTGTTAAGGAATTTGCGAAGTAATTACCCTCAATGATTGATAGCCTTCTGGCGGGCGCCAGCCATCTGGCCGTGCCCGCCAATTTATTATTCCTGATTCTGGGCACAGCCCTGGGTATTGTGTTTGGTGCAATACCCGGGCTCACCGCCACCATGGGTCTTGCGCTGCTGGTGCCATTTACGTTTTCTATGGAACCCGCCACCGGACTGTTAATGCTGGCGGGGATTTACGTTGGCGCTATGTACGGCGATGCAATACCTGCAATACTCATCAACACACCGGGCACCCCCGCTGCTATCGCGACTACATTTGACGGGTATCCGCTGGCACAAAAAGGCATGGCACAACATGCGCTTGTCGCTGCCGCATTTGCTTCGTGCTTTGGTGGCCTGCTGGCATTTGTAGTACTGGCGACAGCGGCTGAACCATTAGCACAAATGTCGCTTAAATTTGGACCAGCAGAATATTTCTGGCTGGGTATATTTGGTCTTACCATTGTCTCAGTTCTATCAAGTGGCAATCTGCTACAGGGTTTTATGACCGCCACCATTGGTCTATTGCTCTCATCAGTTGGCATGGCGACACTATCCGGTGAAGTCAGACTGACTTTCGGATTTTCCGCAATGCAGGGTGGCATAGGGCTGGCTGGTGCTTTGATCGGTTTTTTCTGTCTTCCGGAGATATTGTCGAGCGTCATAGGTAAACGCCGTGAGACCTACGGTGGTGATCAGGTACAGCCATCACTGCGCGTGATTATTGATACCACGGTAGATTTGATCAAACGTCCGGTTCTGATGATTCGTTCTTCGCTTATCGGGCTGGTGGTTGGTGTCGCTCCCGGTGCCGGTGGCAACATAGCCAGTATGGTTTCCTACAGCGAGGCAAGGCGATGGGAGAAAAACTCAGAAGAATTCGGTCAGGGAACAGTACGCGGTGTTGCCTCATCAGAAGCTGCCAATAGCGCTATGGCCCCCGGTTCACTGATACCCCTGCTGACACTGGGCATACCGGGATCACCACCCGCTGCGGTGATACTGGGTGCATTAATGCTGCACGGCATGCAACCCGGAAACGATCTGTTTGTTGTGTATTCAGAAGTAACCTATGCGTTTATCACTGGGCTGGCGGTTGCCTCAACAGCGGTACTGGTACTCGGTACTGCGGGATCGTTTATCTATGCGCGTATAATTAATGTGCCCTCACGCATACTCGCGCCACTAATACTTGTGATGACGGTAGTCGGTTCATACGCAATCAGAAACAATCTGCTCGACGTATGGGTAATGTTGATCTTTGGCGTAGTGGGTCTGGCACTAAACCGTTTAAAATATCAGCCAGCCCCATTGGTGCTGGGTATAATACTCGGCCCCTATATAGAAGATGGGTTGGTGCAGTCTTTGATGATCGGGGGCGCGTCAGGAAATGTGCTTTCCTATATGACGCTAAGACCCATCAGCATATTCTTAATACTGCTGTGCCTTGTATCTGCAATCTGGCCAATTCTCTCAGCGACAGTGCTGTCGTCACGCCGTAATTTATCTTCCTCGAACGAGTTAAAAGCCGACAGCAGCAACGTTTTAACCAAAGGCCGGCTCAACAGTGATCTGATCATGGGTGTGATCGCCTTGATAATCGCAATAATTGTCTGCGTAAAATCCCTTGGCTTGAGTCACTATGGCAATGTATTTATTCGTAGCGCCGCTGGCATGCTGGTGCTACTTGCAATTGCCGCACTGTTGAAAGGTTTTATAAAACCTGACAGAAACCACTTTTTTGAATCACTGGCAGAACGAAAGCGAATATTGCTTGCTCTGGGCATTTTAATCGCTTACGTCATACTAATACCAATTACAGGCTTTATTATCGCCAGCATTATTTTCTATCTTTTGCTGGCTTTAACACTGCAACCCAACCCGCTGTCTATTAAGACAGCTATTCTGTTACTGCTGCAATCCTCTGTTGTCGTTGCGGTACTCTATTTGCTGTTTAACGGCTTGCTTCAAGTACCACTACCTGAGGGGTTCTGGGTAGATTAGTTTACCCAATAACAACCGACTATTCATAAGCTTCCATCGGTGGACAAGTGCACACCAGATTTTTATCGCCATAGGCATTGTCAACACGGTTCACGACAGGCCAGAATTTATCAATTCCCATGGACCCTGCGGGAAAGCAGCCTACTTCGCGACTGTAGGGGCGCTGCCAGTCTCCCACCAGATCTGCAACCGTGTGCGGTGCATTTTTCAAGGGGTTGTTTTCTGCATCCATTTTGCCATCTTCTATGTCCCGCGCTTCCTTCCGTATGGACAACATAGCATCACAGAAGCGATCCAGTTCTGCCTTTGGTTCAGACTCAGTTGGCTCTACCATTAGCGTACCTGCAACCGGCCAGCTCATGGTAGGTGCATGAAAACCGCTGTCCATTAAACGCTTGGCAATGTCGTCTACCGTAACACCGGCTTTCTTAGCCAGTTCACGCGTGTCCAATATGCATTCGTGTGCCACCCTGCCGTTCATTCCGGTGAATAAAATACCGTAGTCGCCTTCGAGACGTTTGGCTATATAGTTCGCGTTGAGAATGGCGATTTTAGTGGCCTGCGTTAAACCGGCACCTCCGCATAACAGAATATAGGCCCAGCTGACAGGTAATATCGAAGGTGAACCAAACGGCGCTGCCGAGACCGGCCCGATTGCTTCATCGTATTCAGGGTGGCCGGGTAGAAATTCTGCCAGGTGCGCCTTAACACCGATAGGACCCATACCCGGACCACCACCACCGTGTGGAATGCAAAAAGTCTTATGTAAATTTAAATGACTGACATCGCCACCCAGATCGGCCGGTTTTGACAAGCCCACCATGGCATTCATGTTAGCACCGTCAATATAAACCTGCCCGCCGTGGTCGTGCGTTATCTTGCAGACCTCCTGAACGGTTTCTTCAAAGACACCGTGCGTGGAGGGGTATGTGATCATGCAGGCCGCCAGCTCATTGGTGTATTTTTCCGCCTTGCTGCGAAAGTCATCCACATCGACGTTGCCGTTTTCATCGGAAGACACGGCCACCACCTTCCAGCCAGCCATTTGTGCCGAAGCCGGATTAGTACCGTGCGCAGAGGTTGGAATAAGACAGACATTGCGATGACCCTGGCCATTCGCTATCTGGTAATTACGAATGGTCAACAGACCGGCATATTCACCCTGTGCGCCGGAATTAGGCTGTTGGGATATCTTGTCATAGCCCGTTATTTCACATAGTTTCGCATTGAGGTCATCGATCATCTCGTGATAACCCTCTGCCTGATCTACCGGCACGAACGGATGCAGATTGCTAAATTCCGGCCAGGTGACCGGGATCATTTCTATCGTGGCATTGAGCTTCATGGTGCAGGAACCCAGCGGGATCATTGCCCTGTCTAACGCCAGATCGCGATCAGCCAGTCTGCGCATATACCGGGTCATATAGGCTTCTGAACGGTTCATATGAAAAATTTCATGCTCAAGATACGCGCTTTCACGCAGCAGGTTTTCAGGCAGACAAATGTCCCGATCACGCGAGCTGTTGTATTCAAGGTAACCACCAAAGGCACGCCACACAGCAAGCACATGTTCAGGTCGTGTTTTCTCATCAAGTGAGATACCAATCTTAGTGACCCCTACCTTTCTTAAATTCACGCCGTTTTCGACAGCGGCACGCATGATCGACTGTTGCTGACTGCCGACCTCTATTGTCAGGGTATCGAAAAACTTCTCCGGCTCGACAGAAAAGCCCAACTGCCGTAAACCATTTGCCAGTCGCACAGTCTTGCGATGGACTGACTGGGCAATGGCTTTTATTCCATCAGGTCCGTGATAGACCGCATACATTGATGCGATAACTGCCAGTAGTGCCTGCGCTGTACAAACATTTGAGTTGGCCTTTTCGCGTCGAATGTGTTGCTCACGTGTTTGTAGTGCCAGTCGATAGGCTTTATTACCACGGCGATCAATAGTGACGCCGACAATACGACCCGGCAGTGCACGTTTATAGGCATCACGACATGACATATAGGCCGCGTGTGGCCCGCCGTATCCCATTGGCACACCAAAACGCTGTGTTGAACCCACAGCGATATCTGCGCCCATTTCCCCCGGACTTTTTAATAGCGTCAGTGCTAACGGGTCGGCAGCGACAATACCAACCGCTTTATGTTCATGCAGTTCGGCCATCTGTGTGCTGAAGTCCCGCAGGTGTCCGTGTGTTCCAGGGTATTGAAAAATCGCACCATATACTTTTGATGCGTCCATTTCATCGGGGTCTGCAACGATGATATCGATACCCAGTGGCTGCGCACGTGTTTTTATCACTGCGATGTTCTGGGGATGACAATTTTCATCAACAAAAAAGGCATTGGCTTTTGATTTTCCAACGCGGCGCGCCATAGTCATTGCCTCTGCAGCTGCCGTTGATTCGTCCAGCAATGAGGCATTAGCGATATCAAGCCCCGTCAGATCCGCCACCATTGTCTGAAAGTTAAGTAAAGCCTCAAGCCGGCCCTGGGCAATCTCTGGCTGATACGGTGTGTAGGCGGTGTACCAGGCCGGGTTTTCAAGTATGTTTCTTAAAATTGGGGCAGGAGTGGTAGTGCCGTAATAGCCCTGACCGATCAGGGAAGTCAGCATTTTGTTTTTAGAGGCGATTTTCTTCATGTGGAAGAGCGCGTCGCGCTCACTCATTGGCGCGCCGATATCAAGCGGTTCTTTCTGTCTGATTGATGGTGGAACGGTTGCATCAATTAACTGGTCCAGATCGTCATAGCCAAGCAACTTAAGCATGTCGCTGATCTCTGCGGGCGACGGGCCAATATGACGACGGTTGGCGAAATCGTATGCTTCATAAGTTGTTAAGGTAAAATCCATGGTAGTTGTTAACCCGCATTAGTTATCGACCCTAATTTGTCAGCTATGGGCCATTCAGTGGTAAATAGCGTCTGGTTTAGTTAGCGCTTATAGTTTCTGGACACAAACGGTAGCTCTGCCACAACAGCTTCAAGTAACTTTCCGCGCACCAGTATGTGTAGTTCAGTATCCGGCTCAGCGTGACGGGTATCAACATAACCCATGGCAATAGGTGCACCGACACTGGGCCCATAGCCGCCGGAGGTAACCACCCCGATCACATCTCCGCCTGGCGTTTGTAGTTCTGCGCCGTTTCTTGCCGGCGCCCTGCCCTTTGGCTTGATGCCAACCAGTTTTCGTTGCGTACCACCGGCAATCTGGTTCTGAATTTTTTCAGCACCGGGAAAGCCACCATCTTCACGTCGTCTCTTTTGAATGGCCCACAGCAATGACGCTTCTATCGGGGTGGTGTGTTGGTCAATGTCATTGCCATACAGACACAGACCCGCTTCCATTCTCAAACTATCGCGAGCACCGAGACCGGCGGGCAGACATTGGTCATGGTCCAATAGTGCGCTGGTGATTTGTATCGCGTCTTTTTCAGGGATAGAAATTTCAAATCCGTCTTCCCCTGTGTACCCCAGACGTGAAACCCTGCAAGTCACTCCCATGATTTCCGCGACCATCGTCTGCATGAAGCCAAGCTCGCTGACCACCGGGCACAAGCCCGCAACTACCGCCTCTGAGCCCGGCCCCTGAACTGCAACTAAGGCATGATCCATTATTTCTGTCACCTCGATACCACTCAGGTGTTTTCGCATGTGGGCAATATCCTGATCACGCATTGAAGCATTGACCACCACAAAAAGATGATCACCCGCATTTGACACAATGAGATCGTCCATTATCCCGCCATTGTCATTGGTAAAAAACGTGTAACGCGCCTTACCTTCAGGCAGCGAGGTGATATCTGAAGGGACCAGCGACTCCAGCTGATCGGCGACCTGATCGCCTTTTAAAGTCACCTGCCCCATATGGCTCACATCAAACAGCGACGCTTTACTGCGGCAATGCTTGTGCTCCTCCATAATACCACCCGGGTAGTTGATTGGCAGGCTCCAACCCGCGAAATCCACCAGCTTAGCGCCCAATTCAACATGCAGCTTATGCAGTGGTGTTTGTCTAACTGAATCTGTCATTGTGACCCTCTGTTACTCAAACCACCGGGCACACCCGGCGGCAGTAGCAAGTCCTGGCGAAACATGTTTCGCAACTGCAACATAATAGAAAAAACAACATACATGTGATCAACGATCTTCTCACAGCCCTGGTTAATACACGGTGGCATTATGGCTTCTGCAACTACAGAAATAGATTACAAGTTGCAGGTGAAAATTCTATTGAGTATGCAAGCTATTTCCGGTAACTGGAAGATCATCATAGAGTCCCAATGCCCTCCATTCTCCCGCCACTTTGTTGATGGTTCCAGCCCTGCACTATTCATCCCACTCGTGTGTCTTTGTGATCTGAGGTATAGCAGTCTTATTATCCGAAATGTTTGCGCAAGAGACGGTTTCACTACGTGGTTTGCGACAAGGCAGCCCGCCCGGAGTCTCACCTGCAGCCTCAGCCGACGAAAATAATCGGAAACACCAGACCCGGTTGCGATGCCGGGTCTTAATCGGATCACTGTGCTGGAAACTCGAGCAAACTTTTCCATGCTCTGAAGGCCCGGTCTCCGTTGATATCGCAAGCTCCTCAGCGGGCCTCTACTCCGGACAGGCTATGGAATTGCGCACCCACAGATGCAGGTTCAGCTAATGGAAGAACTGCCAATAACCTACAGATATAGATGTGTTTGTGCGCCTGTCTGGTGGCAGTCGCAGAACGATAGAGCAGCATTATTGAGGCTGAAGTCACATTGTGGAAGGAACCACAACAAAACCCAGTTTGGCTAATATGATTAACATCTCAATAATAAGTAAAAATCTCATTGCTGTAAGTCTTATTTCTTCTTTGATGGTGTTCTGGCTAGGCGGTCGCTATCTGTCTGATGCGCACACTCAATTTTCCGGCGCTATGCAGTTGCAAAGATCAGTTGCCCCGGAAACCACCCTGTTCGACATTGCCCACAGCCTGGATCAGGAAAGAGCCACGATCCAACGAATTCTGGTCAGTTCTGATGAATACGATCAGCAAGACCAGCAACTGGAGCAACTTTACAAAATAACCGAAAAAACCAAAATACTTATTGATCAGGCCCGCGATGAGTTATTACAGGTTCGCGCTGACGGGTCTGACAGAATCAAGCATCGATATAGTGAAGAATCTTTAGAACAGCTGTCTGAAGACCTGGGAAATAAATTCAAACGATTGTCAATTTCCAGTGCAGTTATAATCGGACAAATATACTTACCTCACGCGAATCGCGACGAGAACGTGCGTATGCAAATGTACGATGCCCACGTCAACTTAATAGACGCCGTCAACAACCTGCGAAAACGGACTCACGCCCTCCCTGAAAAAAACTATATCAACGTGTTGGCAGCGCACGATATTAAAAACTCGATCTGGGCCGTCAGTGAGTCGATAAACCAGACCAGCACGTTACTTGAGAGCTTTCTTTTAAAGCATCAACATGCAGCGCTTGATTCACTCAACGTAGAAAATCTGGCGCTCAGAGTTTTCCAGCAACATGAACGAGCCAGTCGAGCGATATCCGACCTTACAGAAATGGTACAGGACAAGGACATCGCAGGAGTATCCAGTCAGGCTGTCACAGATTTAAAAACACAGTACGACAGTGTTTTTCGCGCACAGGTAAAGGAACTTCTTTTGTCTTCACCTGAGGGTGAAGACTCGGCCGCCAGACTTTCAAAATGGCGTGACGCTTCACAGCAAACAAAAGAAAAGGTTGGTCTTCTAAAACACGCGGCACTCTCCAATACATTGGCGACAGCAGAATCAATTAAAAGCAGTGCAACCGCCATTTTGTTTACCAATACATTTATTGTTCTCCTTTGTATAACCATGGCCTATGCAACCTTTAGAATTGCCAGAAAAATCCAGCACCAGGCCGATCATGATGAATTAACCGGCATACCAAATCGACGACATTTCAACGGGGCACTGGAAACTCTTTTCAGAAGAACGGATACGCTGAACAACGAAAAACTGGTTCTAATGACGCTGGATCTCAATGGCTTCAAATCCATCAACGATACCATGGGACACATCGCGGGTGACAACCTGCTGAACCAGGTCGCACAGCGACTCACAACGGCACTTAGCAAGGGTATGATCATTGCGCGTATGGGTGGTGATGAGTTTGCTATCGCTTTTTCAGTCAATGACCAGGACCAACCCTATCAATTCGCCTGTCGGATTAGAGATACCTTTGACCCATCCTTCAATATAGAAGATGGCATGGTTAAGATCGATACCAGTATCGGTTACAGCATCTACCCTGATGATGCAGGCACAATAAAAGAACTACAGATCACATCCGATTTCGCTATGTTCAGCGCAAAACAATCTGGCAGAAAAACAATACAACCCTATGACAGGGAAACCTCAATTCAATTTGAAAACCGTATCACCATTGAAAAAGATCTGGTCTGCGCTATCGAAAATAATCAACTTGAACTCCACTACCAGCCACAGTTCAACTTAGCCCTCAATCGGGTAAATGCAGTTGAAGCGCTCATTCGATGGAATCATCCCACACGCGGGGCGGTCTCACCGGTTGAATTTATAAGCATCGCAGAGGAAACCGGATTAATGCCAGCAATAGGCGACTGGGTATTGAACGAAGCCTGCAGGCAGGCTGCAATATGGAATAAGGCTGAAAATTCTCCCATCAGAGTGGCGGTTAACGTTTCAGTCCATCAGATAATGCAAACCGAATTCGTGCAGAATGTTAATGATGCTATCGAGCGCCACGGCATTACCGCCAGTTGTCTGGAATTGGAAATCACAGAGAGCGTTGTCATGGCAGATATCAACTGGATAGTAAAATGCCTGGATGCACTTAAAGAACTTGGCATTCGAATAGCACTGGACGATTTCGGCACCGGTTATTCATCACTAAACCAGCTTCAGGATCTGCCTCTGGACACACTGAAAATTGACCGATCATTCATCAGCAAGCTGGATGATGAAACACAGAGCATGAAATCCGTAACGGCAACTATTGCATCCATAGCCCAGATCTACGGACTGGAAACAGTCGCTGAAGGGATCGAATCCAACAAGCAGCTTATCGAGGTGGATAAACTCGGGATCGACGTGGCTCAAGGCTACTACTATTCAAAACCTCTTCCACAGGGTGACGTTATTGCAGCTATTGCCAACATAAATGAGATGGCAGACACCGCTAAAAAGGCAGCTTAGTACTATCACCTGCGTTCGAATGTATCCGCTATCAGTCTCTCAACTTCATTAAGCCACACAAGATGAGCATCAATACTTAATATTCCTTTACGCAACGCTGCATAGGTCATGATTTCGCTATCTGGCAACTGCTTAAGTTGCACAGGGGAATAATACTGCTTCTCTATGCTGTGATAAATCGCTTGCAACTCCTTGCTCCTTGTCATGTTGCCCGTAAGTTCGCGCTGCATTAGCTCCAGGTTATCGCTATTCGCGTTTAACAACTTAACCAACAACAGATCTTTTGTTTTACCGGGTTTTAGCGGATTCTCTAACCAGTCCTGCAAAGCAGATTTGCCAGTACTGCTCAGGCTGTAGATCTTCTTGTCGGGTTTGTCATCCTGTTTGATCTGTTTGTATCTAAGCAACCCGGACTCGGACAAGCCAGCCAGCTCCCGGTAAACCTGTTGATGACTGGCATTCCAGAAGTACCCGACCGCAGACTCAAAGGTGCGCACCAGATCGTAACCGGTACGCGGCTCTCTTTCTAACAACGTTAACAGGACATATTTCAAACTCATATGAACATTGTTGCATATTTAAAAGTGATCTGCTATCTTATGCAAAAAGGTGCATAAAGGAGAGAAATATGATCAAACTAATGGTGGGACTACACGTACTAATGGGCACTATCGCGGTACTGGGAATGATCACCGCGTGGAGCACAAAAAAAGGAGGTCTGTGGCACAGACGAGGCGGAAAAGCCTACGTCGCCGGTATGACCGGCGCCCTTATTCTTGCTTTCATCGTCTCTATTGCGACCAGAAATGTATTCCTGTTCTTTGTCGGTTTATTCAGTGCCTATCTTGTCTATACCGGGTATCGCTTAGCCATCGCAAAGGATGCGGTTCGCTCCGTAGCGGACAAAGCAGTATCGATTTTTATGGTGCTGGCGGGCGTGGTGATGCTGGCCTACAGCGCCACTGTTTTTCGCACCGATAGCTCGACCGCCATTGTGCTGGTCGTATTTGGACTTATAGCGCTGAGCCAGGGCTATAGCGATTATCGCAGAGGAGACAGCTGGCCTGGTGGTAAAGATCGAATCGTACTGCACCTGGGCAGAATGGGGGGAGCAAGTATTGCCACCGTGACGGCTGTTTTTGTTGTTAACGTACAAACTAACCCAGCCTGGATAGCCTGGTTACTGCCAAGTGTTGTGGGTACTTTCGCCATTATTTACTGGACTAAAAAAACCACCGGACCGACTACTAAAAAACTCTCATAAGTTTTTATTGCGCGCAGCACGGAAATAAAGCGGTAACTGCTTTCGAGTAACACGGTTAATGATAACGGCATCGATTAAAAACAGCGCATACTTAGTTTTTTCTGTTGCAGTTATTATCACTGGAATTTAATTGGCAGCGTTCAAAGGTGGCCCTTGCCAGTATTTCATTTGTATCGAAACAGGTGACGCTTATGTCATTCTGGCCCACGATTAGCGGAATTTCAGTACAGCCAAGTACCACGCCGTCGATGTTTGCATAATCATCAATGATATCCAGGACATCCTGCCTCGTCCGGCTATCCACACTGCCATTGCACACAGCCATAATCGCCCGTGTCAATACCTCCTGTTGTGAGTTTGAGGGAATAACCGTCTCAATGTCGTAGCGGTCTAAATAAGGAAGGTAGGTTCCATAATTCAAGGTACTTTTAGTTCCAAGCAATAGCACCCGGCTGGCACCCGCAGCTTGCACTGCACGTGCGGTTTCCGCCAGAATATTCATCACAACCGATGTCGTCTCTTCAACGACGGCTTCAATATGAACATGTGCAGAATTACATGGAATTGCAAGAAGCTGCATTCCGGCGCTCTCAAGCAGTGCGACACTGCTTAACAGATACTCTTTTAACTCGTCGTCAACCCCTTCCTTGACATTATCGGGAGAAGGAATGTTATGAACTAACATTTCCGGGTATTCAAAATTATGCCTGGCCCCCATCTCCACCTGGAACAACTTGATGATGCGCAGATAAAAGGCGGCAGACGCCTCCGGTCCCATTCCGCCAAGTACACCAATCTTCAAAAAGTTGTTCTGTCTCATAGAGGCTTCAGTCATTTAGGCCTGGAATTCCCGGTTTGTTATCCGACCACCCGGCATTTTTTCAGGAGACTCCCCACGCTACTCCTACTTGTTGATTCGAGAAAATCACAGATTTTCACCCTCCGGTGACGCGGCTGACCTTTCCGCACATTTTATTGCAGATTATCACCAATAGCAGACCACTTTTACCATTGAAGCCGATATTTTCTCTCGAAATCTGTCGAATGTTGCCTACCGTTAAAAAGCTTGATTAGTACCCGACGTAGGGTATATTCTTTGAGGGATCGGTTTTCTCTTCAACGGTAACTTTGCAATATAGTTTGCGCTTTCAACATTTGACGTACTATCTACAAACATACTAACAGATGGCTACTGCTCACAAACCGTACTCTGGCGCAAAACATCACAGCAGCGCCTACCCGCAAGCCAACAACAATGCCAGTCTGAACCCCGCATCGCTCCGCCGCTGCCAGAGGTCATTCACCACAATATGTAGACAACATTGTCAACCCTGACCAGCACGCCACCAGGCATTGCCGGATACCAGGTTGGACAACTGCTCCACAGTGGTATCAACTCTCTTGTCTACCGCGCTGTTGAAAAGGTAAACGGCCGCAAAGTTGTCCTTAAGATACTGCGCAACGCCTATCCATCTGATCGCGAACTCGCGACCCAGAGACGAGCATTCGATGTCGCTCAACTGGTTTCTTCCAGCGTGATCGCTGAACATATCGCTTTAGTCAATACAGACGACAAGTCGGTGCTTGTCACAGAGGATTTCGGCGGCGTATCACTCAAAGCTCTAATGGCTGGCGAACACTCCCTTTCTCTGGATAACGCATTAGAAATCGGTATTGCAATGGCCAGGGCAGTTGGCGAAATTCATCGCGCCCACATCGTTCACCGAGATATCAATCCGGCTAACATAATCTGGAATGCCTCGACTCTTGAATTGCGACTCATCGATCTGGAAAGTAGCTCGCTCCTTGAACAGGATGCCACCGATAATATTGTAGATGAACTACCGCCAAGCTCTTTGATATACATCGCACCGGAACAAACCGGCCGTACAAACCGCCCTATTGACTCCCGCGCCGACCTCTACTCAATGGGTATTATCCTCTACGAACTGTTCAGCGGGCAGCCGCCATTCAACTTCAACAATTCACGCGAACAGATACACGCACACCTGGCCCGAAAGCCACCACCACTGACCGGCAATAATTCATCCCTTCCAGCGCCCATCGCGACGGTGATCCACACACTGCTGGCCAAAAACCCGGAAGATCGCTATGCCAGCGCACTGGGTGTAGCCAAAGATCTGCAGCGCTGCCGTGATGATTGGCGTGACGGCACAGTAAACCCTATTGCGCCAAGCACTGACGAATTTCAAAACTGGCTGGTCCTGCCAAACCGTCTCTACGGCCGTGACTCAGAATACAAACGCCTGCAGCAGGCAGTCGATCGCGCCAGGCAGGGGCATCGTGATGCCGTGTTTGTCACGGGCTACTCAGGCGTTGGCAAATCCGCACTGATTCAAGAGATCAATACATCGCTGATTAACAGCAACGGATGGTTTTGCGAAGGAAAGTTTGATCAGTTCCGCCGCGACATTCCATACCTGGGGTGGCGCAGAGTACTGCAGAGCCTGGTACGCCAACTATTAAGCAAACCAGATCATTTACTCGATAGCATACGCAAAAAAATGATCGAAGCCGGCGCCGGAAATCTTGCACTGATTGTTGAACTCGTGCCAGAGCTTCAAACCCTGGTGGGAAAACAGCCTACTCCGCCCGCAGCAGGTCCAACAGAAGCACAGCAGCGCTTCACTCAGGCTTTTCGAAACTTTGTTCGAGTGATCGCAGACTCTGAAAGCCTGATTGTCATATTTGTCGATGACCTGCAATGGGCAGATCTCGCGTCACTTAAGTTACTTGAAGCGCTGGTATCAGACCGCACTGCTGCCAACCTGGTACTACTGGGTGCTTATCGTGATAACGAAGTTGATGCCGGCCACCCGCTGAGCGCTATTGTGGAAAAGCTACAGCAAAACAATCATTCACTGTCACTTTTAACGTTGTCTGCACTGAACCTCGCAAACGTTGAGAAGTTTGTCGCCGACACTGTAAAACCGACGCTTGAAGACACCGCAGCGCTGGCGGTGTTGGTGCACAACAAGACCGGTGGAAATCCTTTTTTTGTTCGTCAGTTTCTCACTAACCTGTACCGCAAAAATTTGTTGTCATTCGATTTATCCACTAACCACTGGACCTGGCATCAGCAAAGCATAGAGGCCGAGGAATTTACCGACAACGTTATAGACCATATGAGCGCCAGAATCTCTCAGTTGCCAGACAACGTGAGAACTGCAATCCAGTATGCGTCATGTCTCGGCGCAGAATTCGATCTGAGAACACTGGCCGAGACAGCCGACAAACCGGTATCCGAAATAGCCGCTGATCTTGAAGGCGCAATGGCTGAAGGGCTGATTATACCTTTGCATGCAGACTATCGTTATGCCGTTGCAGAAGCCAAATACTCGGAACTCAAGGGTCGCACTGTTGAGATAAACCCACGTTATCGCTTTTTACATGATCGTGTACAACAAACCGCACACGATGGAATCCCCCCTGTTGAACGCGCCCGGTTACATTTACACATCGCACGAGACCAACTAACGGCCGCACAGCAAGATCCCACCGGCACCCGTGCTATCGACACTGTGGATCACCTCAGCCATTCAGTCGAACTTGTCACCTCACCCGAAGAACAATTGCAGTTTTCCCGAATCTGCCTGATCGCCGCACGAAAGGCAAAGGCTGCCATGGCAACCCGCCCTGCTCTGCGCTACCTGGCAATGGGCAGGGAGCTCCTGCCGGTCAATGCATGGGAACAGCAACAACGCCTCGCACTGGACCTTCACATCGAATCAGCCGATGTCGCTTATATATTGGAACTCTACGAAGAAGCAGAGGCACTGGGGTCAATCGCCCTCGAACACGCCACCATGTTTTCAGACCGGGTAGTGATTCACAACATACGGATCGGTATTGGAGCTGCACAGAGACGCTATGTCGATGCCACCCGTTATGGCATGGACATTCTCAACAGCGAACTGGACATACGAATTGGCCAGTCCGGCTCGATGCCGCAGATGTTAACAAACGTTCTGGCAGCGCGTTATGCACTGGCCGGCTACAATGACGAAGCCATTCTAAATCTGCCAGATCTGCAAGACGAAAAACTGCACGCCGCGATGGCGATGATGATGAAATGCGCAACCAACGCCTATTGGGCCAATCAATATCTGGTACCGACACTAGCCGGAAAAATGATACGCCTGTCATTGCGGCACGGTAAATCAGGGCTTACAGCTTACGGGCTGGCGCTACTGGGTATGATCATCACACAAGCACTCAAATCGCCGGACTTCGGATGTCGGCTTGGTTCACTGGCAATGGACCTCCTTGAACGTACCGGCGACAAAGACCTGATAGGTAAAACCGGATTGTTATGGCACGGTATGATTCGCCACAGCAGGGACCCGTTAAGGCTTTGTGCTGCAGATACACTGGAGTGTTACCACCACGCGATGGACGCAGGCGACGTCGAGAATGCCGTCTACTGCGGTGTCATAGCGTACTTCTGTGACGTGCTGTCCGGTCGGCCCCTCGACTGGGTGGAGAAACGCTATCAAAGCTACAATCAGGCAATTTTAGAAACCGAGCAAAACCACACAACCCAGGCATTCCGTGTCTGGCTCCAGGTGGTTGAAAATCTTTCGGACGGAACCAAAGTCCAGCCCAGGGCGATCGGAGAAATAGCAGACTGGCCAGCGCAACTCAGTGGCCTGCTTAACGAAGAAAGCTCAGGTGCAGCGATTGCCATTGCCGGTGGCAGCACTGGCTGGCTGGCGTTTCTATTGGATGACTGGCAGGAAGCCGAAACACAATTTCAATTGTTATACGAACGCGAAGCCAACGCGCTGGGCCAATGCTTCTGGAAACCGGCCATGTGTCTCTACGCCATTGTGCTGGCTCGCAAGGCGGCCGATGGTCACCTGACGCCCGGCGATCGACTGCGGCTCATCCGGTTGCGCCGGTCGGTACACTGGTGGGCCAAACACAATGCCCACGACTACGCATGCTTTGCAAGTTTGCTGGATGCTGAAATCGCCAACAACAAAGGGCACCACGATCAAGCCATGATGGCATGGACTAACGCAATGGAACTGGCACACGATAGCGGAATTTTATACATTGAAGCCTGGGCAGCCGAACAGGCAGCAGCAGCACACGCTAATGTGAACCATATGCCCATGGCACGTTTTCTCAGCAAGCGGGCAAAAAGTACATGGCGCAAACATGGATCGTTCGCACGTCTGCGACTGCTGTCAGGCGTTACCGAAATTGCAGCAAAAAATCTAACGACAGAACACGTCAGCAACGAGCACACTGAACTGGATTTCGACGCCGTTCTTACCGCGGTGCGAACCGTATCTGAAGGTATCGAAGTTGGCAAACTGGCTGAACGTGTATTAGAGCTGTCCCTGCTGAGTGCCGGTGCGCGTCGCGGCGTTCTGTTGATGCAACATGGCACTTTACAACCCTATGTTACCGCCCAGGTAGATAACAACAATCAGGTGACGACCACGCTGGTGGATTCTGAAGACTCAACCGCGTACCTGCCAGTGAGTCTATTAGACTACATCACCCGCACCAACGAACCGGTACTGGTAGACGATGCGCAAACACATGAATGGCTGGCCCGTGATCCTTATGTCATCAGGCAGAATTGTCGCTCACTGCTGGCCATGCCGCTGTTACGCCAGGGCGAACTAGCCGGACTGGTACTACTGGAAAACGATCTCGGCGCGGGAATTTTCTCTGAATCAAATGCGCAGGTTATTCAAATCATTACCGGTCAGGCGGCAATTTCACTGGAAAACGCACGGGTGTTCGACGCCCAGCGCCGACAAACTGCGGCATTCTCGCGTTTTGTCCCCCGCCCCTTCCTTGAACACCTCGGCCGCGAAGTCATTGAAGATGTCCGCCTTGGCGACGCGGTAGAACGGCGTGTAACAGTAATGTTTGCAGACATCAGAGACTTCACAACGCTCTCCGAGTCGATGGACATCAACGAGAATTTCGGGCTGCTCAATGCCTTTATAGAACGCATGGCGCCTGTTATAAAATCAAATGGTGGATTTATAAGTGAGTTCACCGGCGATGGATTCAAAGCACTGTTTATCGACAACCCACAAGGTGCTACCCATGCTGCGATCGGCATTCAAACTCACCTTAGACGTTACAACATTGAGCGACTCGAGAAAGGCCGCCCGGCACTAACAATGGGTGTTGGTGTACACACAGGACAAGTATTGCTCGGCGTGATCGGTGCGCAGGACCGGACCGCCACTTCAATCATCGGCGACACTGTAAACACCGCCGCCAGACTTGAGGGGCTGACAAAAATGTTTAAAACGCCCTCACTGATCAGCGATACCACGCGCACAGACCTCGACGACGCAACAGCCTTTACCATTCGGCAGGTTGGACGGGTACGTGTTAAAGGACGGCGACAACCAGTCTCTGCCTATGAACTGTTAGGTGCACGTGATGCACGAGAACGCGATGCGCTCAGTCGAACACTGGCGACTTTTAACAACGCGATGACCGCATACAGTTCACACGATTTTCAGGTCGCCGCCAAAGGCTTTGCCACCTGCTGCGAACAAGTCCCTGACGATCTGCTAAGCCAATATTACCTTGAATCAGCAACCGAATTGCATAACACTGGAGCGACGCCCGATTGGGATGGCGTGATTGTGCGAACAGAAAAATAACTGTAAAAGGATTTTTATGAAACACAAGTATTATCAGGCAGTGCTGTGGCTAACGGTATTCGAGTGCACCGTCGCATTTACAGTTGCCCTGGCACTTTGGGTTAATCTGGTACCGTTATGGATAGGCATGCCAGATGCAGTTGAACTCTCGCAATATGAAAAGTACGTAACTTCCGGCTACGGTTTTTGGGCTGCCATGTGGGCGCTTCCCAACTACCTGATAGCGACCACCAGCGACGTCAGCATCCGCAGGCGCTGGGCAATTATTGCCGGTTGTGTGTACCTTCTCTGGTGGTGTTTCTGGTGGGTGGAAATCTGGAATCATACCTGGCGTTGGTACGTTGTCGTCTTCTACGTGCCGGCCAGAATTTTTCAGTTGTTCGGTAATTTCGCGTACGGAATTCGCGGCCCAACCACGTAGGCGACTGTCCGGGAACCAGAATCCTGAGCTCCGGCGTGAGTTTGATCAATAGAGGAGAATAGTTGTTCTTCTTTAACGAGATGATCGCTTAGCTGTCAAAAACCTCGCCCGCAATAGATTCTAAATTCCGGACTGGCTCCAGAACTCTATCCTCAACTACTAACTTTCCAAGTACGGAGATAAGTAAGTGCGACTATCTACCCCGGCCATGGCAAATCGTTTTGAACAAGCAGAACGAGAGCGCATGCTGTTTGCCCAGCAACAAGAATACACATGGGTGCACGCACCTGGACAACCGCCGTACTGCAAAGGCGTGCCACCAGGTGAAGAATTTACCGCAATAAAGACCGCGCGCATGGCGATCGATGTCGCGGAAAGCGTGGCCGATATGCTGCTTGCGACGACCGTAAGGCTGTTTAAACACAACGACACCGTAGACAGTTTCAAGCGCTACTATCCAATCAGGGCAGTCCCGGAGATTGCAAAGACCTGGGCCACAGACGAAGAGTTCGCCCGGCAGCGGCTCAATGGTATCAACCCGATACTTATAAAACTCGCCACAGAAATCCCCGAAAAATTCCCGGTCACTGATGAGATCATCAAAGGTCTGATCCCCGAGACCACTTCACTGAACACTCTTTTGGCACAGAAACGCCTTTTTTTACAGGACTATCAAATACTCGACGGCCTTGAACCTATGCTCGGTCGTTTTTGTGTAGCCCCCGTTTGTCTATTCTGGGTAGACGACACAGGCAAACTTATGCCACTGGCAATTCAACTCGGCCAGACGATAGCCGACGCGAAAACGATCTTCACCCCGAAGGACGAACACTGGACGTGGCTTATGGCGCGGACCTTTGTACAGTCGGCAGATGCAACTTACCATGAAGTAGCCGCACACCTAACGCGCACGCACCTGATAATGCAAACGTTCTGGGTTGCTGCATGCCGTACACTGCCACCGCAGCATCCGTTGCATGCCTTGTTAAAGCCACATTTCACCGGCACCATCCAGATTAACTACGAAGCACGCAACACCATGATTGCCCCCGGCGGCCCTATCGATCAAGTGATCTCTATCGGTGCCGAAGGTTCACTCACTTTGATTGGACTCGAATACGAGCAATGGACTTTCAACGGCAGTAATCCTGTCGTTGATCTGGAGAATCGCGGTGTGCTCAGTGCGGATGTGTTACCAGGCTACTACTATCGCGACGATGCACTGTTACTCTACAATGCGATTAACAATTTCGTTCGCGACCTTCTAAGAGTTTACTATGAAGATGACGAACAAGTACGACAAGACACCGAAGTACAAGCATGGGCGCGTGAACTTGCCAGTGAAGACGGCGGCCGGGTAAAAGGGTTACCGCTAACCGACGGTGCAATTGCAACATTTGACCAGCTACAATTGATCGTTGCACAAACCATATTCTGTTGCAGCGTTGAACACGCAGCAGTCAACAATGGTCAATACTCACAGTTCGGCTGGATCCCCAATACACCCGGTGCTATGTACCTGCCCCCTCCTACAGATCACGCGGCGCTGGACGAGGCTAATTTTGTCTATGCACTACCCGACGCATTTGCGGTCGGTGAGCAGCTAACCATGGTCCACCTGCTCAGCCAGCGCACCCAGTCGCCACTCGGCGACTATCCAGACGGTTTTTTTAACGGTGTACAGCCGGCACGCTACGCACTTGACCGCTTCAGGGCCGAGCTGGATGATATCGGTCGTCAGATAGTGAAACGAAACGAGGGGCTCAGTGCTCCCTATGTATTCCTGCAACCATGGCTGATCGGTCGCTCAATTGCGATCTGATCAACAACCGTTTTCTAGGAGTCTGCGCGGTAGAAGTCTGCGTAGCGAGAACGTGCCATGGCGAGGGCCCTTGCCTTAGTAAATGATGGTACGATCATTTGAGGCGCATAGTTGTTCATACGTAACGAAAATGATCGATAATTACTATCGCCTTGGGCGCACCGTCAGGGCGCGTTCGCAGTAGCAGAGGTTCTGCCGCGCTGGCTCCTAGGGCGGATCTTTTACCGGCGGTATGGCAATCCAGTCTTTCGCCTTTCTGGAATCTGAAAACGCTGCAGGCATGCTAAAGATCCGATAGGAAACCAAACGCGCCCGACGTGCCCAGATGGACGCCAGCCGCAGATGAATCAGCGAGTGCGGATCATCTATTGAGCGCGCCCTGGGCATAGGCAGACTTGGCGGGTGATTGCCCATATGAAACCAGGTAAGCTGGCTTTCCTTGTAGGACAATGCTTCGTTAAGCTCGACCCGGGCTACATCAACGAAAGGGAAAGCGCTCTGATCCCAGGGCACCGCACTCGATAACCACTCTGGCTGAATTGTGTCATCCGGTGGCGGCAAGCGCAGCTGAATTTGTAAATTATAGTGCAGTGGACCATCGGATTTTAACTGTTCCCGCGTCGCGTCTTTCAGATAATTGCGATGCCGGGGTTCATCCGGGTAAGGGTTCTGCAACCATGCATGGGTTTTATCCCATTCATCCGGCGCACCACTTTCCTGACCATCGAAGGGCACCGGCACCAGCCTGTATCTGGCGTAGCGGTAGACCTCGTCAAGGCCAATAAACCCGCTCACCGTTTTAGTGTTATAGACCATCTTATTCGGCGAGACAGGATCACGACGAACGCTGATTCCACCCCCGACAGCAGCCTGACCATGCTTTCGCAAATAGGGCGTGTAGTGCTTGCCCTTACCTAATATAGATACCCACATAAATCCAACGAAAGTACGCGCATTCCAAAACAGCGGCATATCACCGGAGTTCATCAGGATATCAAGTGGCGATTTTCTTCGATTGTCTGAAAATTTTATTGACGCGCTGCGCACCACTAATTTTGCATCGTCCTTAAAAGACGCAGCCGCATGTCGAACGCGGCAATCGAACTCCATACCCGCTCTAAAAAAATTATGCTCAGGAAACTGAGGGTTCTCGACAATTTTCAGCTTGCCGCGCAAGAGAATGCCATTCTCATGTGACATTCGCTCCCGCCCGAACAAACTTTTTGAAGCCACTAACACTGTGACCACAAACGTGACAATTGCAAGAACAATACGACGGTAAATACCAATTATGGCCATTAACAGTTTGTGTTGAATCAATTTCGAACTCCCTTCAATGATTCTAAAATTACGCTATCTTGCGCACAAATTGAAGCACTGATTTTGCTTGCACACACAAAGCAAGTCAATTTCCGCAGCGGGGCAATTTTTCAACCACCGATAAAATAACAATTAGAGCCTGAATTATAGATCCCATATGACCTGAGTCTATATATCCTTTTCTGAAGACGCCCCCCGGCATTTAACCAATACGCTAGCTTGCACTATATTCATGAGAATTCGGCGACCAGAGTCAATAGCGCTAAACAGGTCGCCCTATCGCCTGAGAAACGTGGCCCGCCACACGCCGAGGGGGATCAGGTAAGGAAAATGATCGATAAAACGCACCGTCAGGGCACGTTCGCAGTAGCAGAGGTTCTGCCGCGCAGGCTAGCCGTCACTATTCATAAGGATTCGCCATTCAGCGGCCAGGTTGATCAAAACAGGGGGGCAAAACAGGTCGCTTGATCGAACGAGAAACATGGCCCGCCAAGTGCCGAGCTTGATCAGGCGAGATGTACAGCACCAGGTTAATGAAAATAAGGTTCGTCTGATGGTGCATAGACACACTGTTATTTTGAATAACGACAGCTTATCAGTGCCTGGAGCTTGGTACACAGGCATTTCGTTCACCTGTCGCCTTGTGAATAATGCGGGCTAGGAGTCTGCGCGGTAGAAGTCTGCGTAGCGAGAACGTGCCATGGCGAGGGCCCTTGTCTTAGTAAATGATGGTACGATCATTTGAGGCGCATAGTTGTTCATACGTAACGAAAATGATCGATAATTACTATCGCC
>CAKZVB010000099.1 GCA_937922015.1 uncultured Granulosicoccaceae bacterium | reverse complement strand
GAGCACTATACACACGTGCGGGTTTGTGGCCGTTCCTTCTCACTCGGTTGAAACGGAAGCCTTCATTTACTCATGAGTGACGACTCAATTCTGTTAGTGCCGGTTACGTAGTGAAACATCCGGCGTCCATTGCTGGACCGTCTGTTAATTAATATACCACTACCACTATGTGAATAGAAATACAGTTGCTGTAGTCAATCGCAAACATTTTCCAGTGATTCACAGACAGCCCGATACGCTTTGCGGTTAGCGAGCACTTCGCGCCGTGTCTGTGGAGTATCGTCGTGTGAGGCTGTAGGCAAGCTGTCACCCCAAGCCTGAGTTATTTCCGTCACTGTCTGGTTTCCGTAAACCGCCATCTTCGCGCAGCCCGTCGATAACATCGCCGTCATCAAGATCAGAAACATGGACTTTAGTGCGCTCGACTTCTTCGATGATAACTTGCGCTTGTCGTGTGTCATTGGCTTGGAATTCATTTTCAACCTCTTCACGGCCTGCCTGTTTTGATTTGCGCTTTTCGTTCAGCACGTAGGCTATGGCAGCGACTACGCTTAGAAGTAGTGCTACTACCTGTTGCCATAGGGCTTTCATGACTCTGGCCAAGGCTCTTGTGGCTCGCCATACTTTGCAAACTTATAAAAAAACTCCGGCAACGCCATAACAAACCGCAAAAGGCCATAGACCCAAAGTAGCAAGAACTGCCCAAGGCATATTTTACCAATGATAGTGCCACCTTCCTCAGCTACAATATGACCGAACACCAAGCTGAATACAGTCAGTAAGAAAGCGCATACGATCCACGCTGACAATGAAAACAACAAGCATTTGAATTTGAACTTACTCATGCATACCGCCCGGCACTGGCCCGGTAGTATCGAGCCTCAGCAGCACATTGACTGTGTTCTGCACGATTGACAGCACAGCCATAATCACCATTACCCACTTTGCTTCAAGCCCTAACGCTTGCCAGTCAATACCAATCAGTACCGGCATGATTGCGCCATAGAGAGCGATAAAAATGGCGTTCCAAGTGAGTGTGCGTGAGCCCCGAATAGTGGGGATCTTATCCAGCGTGTTGTTTACCTGGTCCATGTGATTTCCTGATCGCCTTGTGATGGATCGGCGCACTTTGGCCCCCATTCAGCACCAGTTGCGTCGGTTACTTTAAAGCACAGAGGCGCACCCACCAATAGCTGATGCGATTCACCATCACCGATGTAGTATTGAGTAAACCACGGACCATCCATGCTGTTTGATACATGCACCAAGTAAGGTCCGGTAGTTTGACCCCATGATATTCGGATCAATGATGCAGGGCCGCTGGCTTGCGCCGGTTGCGATCCAAGTACCAAACCGATAATAAAACCAACAATGCAGATGATAGCCATTTTGCCAACTGGCTGACCTGCTGCCTGTTTATTCCAGAGTCGCTTTAGTGCGTCCATCTTTTGACTGCCCTGTATGTTTGTTCACGGTAAATAATACCACTACCGTTACACTCTTTCTGCGAGAATAAATCCTGCCTGACCCTGTATGTAACGGTTGTTCGCGTCAGCCGTGCCATTGTGAAACACTGCTATGTTGATCGTGTCTAACGCTGGCACTGTGCGCGCGGCTTCATCGACACCGGTTAAGTCCAAATCCATGTACTGATTTTGCGTGCTGTTGTACTGACGTAGATCACCATTGGCACCAGCCCATGCAGAATCTATAGCTGACTGAACCCCGAGTGTTCGCTCGTCATACATGAAAGTTGTACTGTTAACAGTGTTACCTGGTCTTGCTCGGTTGAATCGGGATATCAGCCAGCCCCAGTTGTTAACGCCCATTGTTGCGTCGTTCTGGTAAAAGTCCAGAAATATGCGGTTTATCTTAACGTCAACGTCCAACTCAAAACCGCCCGCCGTGCGGGCCAGATTGGTTGACGTGATACTGCCAAGGTCGGTGGTTGTGCTGTAGTACGGGCCAAGCGGCCCCCAGCCCGAAAGATCATTAGCCTGATTATCTATATTCCACCGGCAACCAAGAGGAATACGAATCTCATTTGCTCGGCGGCGCGTTTCTTTCGCGTAGGCTCCCTGCGCGGCTATCAGCGCCTGTAGCTGTGTGAAAAATGACATTACGCGATTGCTGCGTTCCAGTCTGCAACATAGTCATGCGTATCGACAGTTGCACCCAGCTCTGTGACAGTTTTAACCTCTGTCTTGTCAGCCTTGAGCGCCAGCGCTGCAGTAATGCCAGCCGCATAGTTTCCATTGTCGTTGATCGCGGCTGCCAGCTCATTGAGCGTGTCGAGTGCTGCTGGCGCACCATCAAGAACACCGTTAATCGCCCCAGTTATTTCCTGTCCGATCTTTACAGCAGACCATAAATCTGTTGCCGCAACACCAGAGTCGTTGATTGCTGCTTGAACACGTGCGTCTGCGCGCGCATCTGTAAAGTAAAGGTTGGTTGTTCCTTCAGCGAGACCATCGGTTGATGCGAGCCCGTTAACGGAAGCGAGTAGTTCGTTGATAGCACCGACAATGGTGGTCGCGGTAGTGTTCAGCGCTGTCGCTACGTCCGCCGCTTTCGCAGTCGGCGAATTTACCGACGCACGGATATCTTTCATTTCCGTGCCAATAGCGGTAATAAGGTTTTGTAGGTTGACTTCTAATGACATGTTTTTATACCAGTGCGTTTTGAAAGAGCAGAACCATGTCCTGCGCGTTGTTAATGTTGTGAATGTCTGTCGCCAGCTCGTCTATAGCTTCTTCTACGTTGTCAGAGTCGAGACTAATGTTGGCGTCCGGCTCTATCGGTAGTTGTGACGGTGACGCGGCGGCGTTGTTCCCTGCGGAAAGGTTACTTCCCCAAAGCTCCTGATCTGATGGCATTTAAGGTATCTCTGGTAAAGGATAAAGCCCTGCCCATGTAGGCTCGCTAGAGTTCTGAACAATCTTGCCACCCAGTTCGTTCTGATGTGGTTGAGGAATTGTCTCGGTGAGATTGGCAGTGCTCCCGGCTGTATGTCCTTTGTATTGCAACCAACGTCTCCAATGCATCAAGTCTTGCGTTTTGCTCGAAGTCTGCCGGTAGTTGGTTGATACCCTCACAATTTCCGATTGGCCAGCAAAGCCGGTGCGTTGTGTTCTCAGCGACTTGCGGTTCGATTCTTCTGAAAGACTCTTCAATGCTAAATATGATCGGTGATATTTCTTCGAGCTGTTCAAGTCTTTGTTCAAGAATAAACTGGGCTTTTGCCTGCTGGAGTTCGTGAGCTGCGTTTTTTCTACTGTTTTCTCTCCATGCGTAGTACCCATTGGCAAGAGAAAATAGAAGCACAGCAAAACCAACAACAACAGCAATCCCAGTTCTATTGATCCGGTTTGCTGCATCCATCTCATATTTTGGTTTTTCATCAACACCATCTGCCATGTCAAGAACCCGTCACTATTATTATGAATATACTGCTATTTTACTGTAAAAAGTTCTTCACAATTGAATGTACTGTATCGATTTACAGAGGATTGGCACCGAATAAAGTTACACCTACCACACCAAGCGTACCTGTCAGCGGTGGCGTTGTAGCTGCAATAGTCAAGTCGAGCTCAGTGCCTACCGGCGCTATTTCCAAATCAGTGTGAGCGTCGTTTGCGGCTTCGTTAAACTGCACCAGGTATTTAATGGTGTATTCGGTTTCGAGTTCACGAAGCACAGTAGGTAGCACGGTATTTGCCCCCGAGTTAGCAACGAACGTGGCCGGCGCTACGGCGGACATACGCATTTGCGACTGTCGGCCCCCGGTGCTGTTGGCTCGAAGATACAAACCGCCTGCCGCTGCTGCATCTTTTACCACCTCGATCTCTACAAACGGGTAGGTTGCACCGTCGTAGCTGCGGCTGGTGGTCTCTGCCAGGTTGCTATCGTCACCAACCAGCGTGTACGACCTGCCGTCCGGCAGAGTTAGAAAGTCATCATTAGCAGCGCTGCCTGAATACTGCGGTATCGTGTTGATATCAACGGCTGGATTACTTGTCACTGTGTTAAAACGTG
>CAKZVB010000098.1 GCA_937922015.1 uncultured Granulosicoccaceae bacterium | reverse complement strand
TTCCGGCGCATTATCTATCTGGTCGAATGCCTTGACGTCTCCGCCCATGGCTTCTGCCTGAACTTTTGTCAACGCCGCTGTCAATGTGGTTTTTCCATGGTCTACGTGACCAATAGTGCCAACATTTACATGCGGTTTGTTACGTTCGAATTTTTCCTTAGACATTACTAATGACCCTGGATTGTTGTTGGTCTATAAAAATATGTTCTAGTATTAAAACAGCTTGCAACTTACGGCTCCCGCTTTTGGCAGTAACCGGCCTAACCTGGAGCCCATAATCGGAATTGAACCGATGACCTCTTCCTTACCAAGGAAGTGCTCTACCCCTGAGCTATATGGGCAATGCTCTTCGGTCTTACTTTCTTCATTAACCCCGAAACCGAGACCATGCCCTGTATCGACGCCACCTAATCTGGAGCGGGTGATGGGAATCGAACCCACGTTATCAGCTTGGAAGGCTGGAGTACTACCACTGTACGACACCCGCTTGACACAACCTGTATCGCGTTGACAATGATCAATCACCGGCTTCCAGACCGATGCTATTGCACAGATGGTGGAGGGAGGAGGATTCGAACCTCCGAAGCTTACGCAGCAGATTTACAGTCTGCCCCCTTTGACCGCTCGGGAATCCCTCCGCACAAGAGCGGAATTATGATTGTCAAACAACCAAGTGTCAACAATTCAACTCGGCCGAACCAGCAAGCTTACAACGAAATAAGCAAGCGCACAACCAACATTGAACATTCTATTTGTTACAGAACTGCCGATATCCGCTCAGCGCCAGAAAGTATAGTAGACCAGTTTCAGAAAAACACAGCAGATACAGTCACCTGAGGCCACCAATTCCAGCACCACAATTCTATGGCATTCAAATGAAACTTCGAAACGGATAAACCAGCGCACCGCTCAGCTTTTCAAATACCGAACGCTGACGCAGACAATCACTGGTCATTTGCCGCGAGACATTCAGATCTTTTTCAAACTGATCAGCGAGAACCGCCCGGGAAACATCAGTGTACAGCGCAACATCAACCTCAAGATCATGGTAGAAACTGCGATGGTTGAGGTTTGTCGTACCCACACAGGCCCAGTCATCTACCAGAAGTGTTTTGGCATGCAGCACGGCCGGCTGATATTCATATATCTGCACCCCGGCACGCATCAACCCTAAATAAAACGTACGACTGACGTAGGACACCAGACTAACATCCGTTTTGCCCGGCAAAATCAGTTTTACGTCGCAGCCACTGCGGGTAGCCTTAAGCAGCGCCGCCAGAATCGCCGGACTGGGTACAAAATAGGCGTTGGTGATCCACACCCGATCTGTCGCCCTGCTTATTCTGGCCGCCAACTCGGCGTTGTGCGCCAAGCGCAGGCGACGCGTGTAATTCATTCTTACAAACTGAGCCATCCGAGCCTCACCATGCGCTGAATTACTGACTGAACCCGACTCACGCCGCGCCCACAGACGTTGCTGCAACCGCCTTGCCGCAGGCAGGTCGGGATGTGTGGAACGACTCCAGATCAGCTCAAACGAACGACAGAGCCCGGCAATTCCGTCACCAGTCACTCGCACGGCTGTCTCCCGCCATTCGCTGTGCATGTCCGCCACATTACACGAACCGACAAAGGCAACAGCTCCGTCAACCACCACCAACTTGCGATGGTTTCTTTTATTGATACTCAGAAGCAAGCGCCGCATCCGCATCAGGGATGGCCGGCGTATGTCTCTGAGAATATCTGGCACGGGATGATAAACGCGGGCTAAGATATTCTGCCCATCGAGATATTGCAGAAAACTGTGGTTAAAGCGGGGGGAACCTACTCCGTCGACAATCACCTTCACACTGACGCCGCGCCTCGCAGCATCGCGTAAAACGTCCAGCAATCGCCCGCCAAGGTTGTCGTCCCGGAAAATGTACATCTCCAGCAATACCGACTGGCGAGCCCCGGCAATCGCCTGACACACCAGATTAAAATACTCCCTGGTGTCTACACAGACTTTCTCACTGACCCACATAAGATGCCCCGGTTACGGCTACAACCTTTTATATCATCTACAGCAACAAATTAAACCGCCTGCCGGGTAAAAAATGCAGATCACTCCAAAACCACACTGTCCGATTAATGCGCAAGAATCTGACTGAGGAACTCCTGAGTACGGGGAGACTGCGGATTATTAAAAAATTCGTCCGGCTCGTTCTGCTCAATAATCTCGCCGCCGTCCATAAAGATAACGCGGTTCGCTACCTTCTTCGCGAAACCCATTTCGTGGGTCACACACAGCATTGTCATACCGTCGAGCGCAAGCTCAACCATGACATCGAGCACCTCGGCAATCATCTCCGGGTCAAGCGCTGAAGTCGGCTCATCAAACAACATGATTTTAGGGTTCATACAAAGACTGCGAGCGATCGCCACACGCTGTTGCTGGCCACCGGACAACTGCCCGGGAAACTTGCCTGCCTGCTCGGGAATCTTCACCCGCTCAAGAAAGCCCATGGCGATCTTGTCTGCTTCATCTTTTGGCATTTTACGCACCCAGATTGGTGCCAGCGTGCAGTTCTCAAGCACCGTCAGGTGCGGGAACAAATTGAAGTGCTGAAAAACCATACCGACTTCGCGGCGTATCTGCTCAATGTTTTTTAGATCACCGGTAAGCTCGACACCATCCACCCAGATTTCACCCTTCTGGTGCTCTTCCAGTCGATTCATGCAACGGATTAAAGTCGATTTACCAGACCCTGATGGCCCACAGATAACAATTCGCTCGCCCGCTTTGACATCAAGGTTAATATTTTTCAACACATGGAACTGGCCGTACCACTTGTGCATCTCAGTAATGCGGATCATCTCCTGATCACTGATAGACATGTTTGCCTGTGTAGATTGAGCGGAATCCAGTTCGTTCATGATTCAGTTGTATCCTTCGCAGAAAAAATTCAGCGGATAAAAATTAGTTTCGATGACCTGTGTTCAGTTTATTCTCCAGATAGATCGAATATCTGGACATACTGAAGCAGCATGCAAAAAAGAACAGCGCTATAAACACATAGACCTCTGTCGACAAGCCCTGCCACTTGGAATCAGACAGGGAAGCACGGCCAATACCGAGAGGGTCAAGCAAACCGATAATAACTACCAGTGTCGAGTCTTTAAAAAGACCTATAAAGGTATTCACAATACCCGGAATAGAAATCTTCAGCGCTTGTGGCAATACCACCAGACGCATTGATGCCCAATACTTAAGCCCCATTGCATCAGCTGCTTCATGCTGCCCTTTAGGTATCGCCTGCAAACCGCCCCGCACCACCTCGGCGATGTAAGCGGCAGAAAACAATGTCACCATGATCAGCACACGAAGCAACAGATCAAAGGAAGTTCCGGGTGGCAGAAAGTAGTTAAGCATTGTCGATGCAACAAATAACAATGTGATCAACGGGACACCACGAAAAAACTCAATAAACCCGGTACACAGCCAGCGGATAAAATGCAGGTTTGACTGCCTGCCAAGTGCCAGCAGAATCCCCAACGGCAGCGAGAAAACAATACCGGTGACACCAATCACCATCGTCAGCATAAAGCCACCGAATTGATCGGTATCAACAGTCTCAAGGCCAAACCCACCAAGCAGCAGCCACGCAGCCACAAATGGAAAAACTAACGAAAACCACAGGAAAGACCGCCGACCGGGCATGTTATCCCAAAGCACGGGTAACGTTGCGATCACAAATAAAAGAAAGGTCAGATTGACACGCCATCTTTCTTCCAGCGGGTAGAAACCATACGTAAACTGCCCGAATCGCTTCTCGATAAAACCCCAACAAGCACCTGTACCCAACTCTCTGCAATGCACCCGTGAGTCAGCCACAAAGGCTGAATCAACAAACAGCCAATTAAACATTGGAGGCAGAATCAGGTACAAAAAATAGAGCGTTACGAGCGTAAGAACGACATTAAAGGTGGATGAGAAAAAATTCGTTCTCAGCCAGAACAATAATCCGGTTTGACCTAAAGGCGGCTTTAAATCCGGATGCTCACCTGGTACATATTTTTGTGCGGCAGACATGCTATCGCTCCACCAGCGCTATGCGGTTGTTGTACCAGTTCATAATCATTGAAATAGTAATCGAGAAGAAAAGATACAGACCAAGCACAATGATCATGCACTCCATTTCACGCCCGGTTTGATTGAGTGAAATGCCACCAATGGTGGCGACAATATCCATATAGCCAATCGCAATCGCCAACGAGGAGTTCTTTGTGATGTTGAGATACTGACTGGTGAGTGGCGGAATGATCACTCTTAGTGCCTGAGGAATCACCACCAGATTCATTGTTCTTTTACGCGGCAGGCCGAGTGCCAATGCTGCCTCGGACTGACCCTTATCGACCGCCATGATTCCGGATCGGACAATCTCTGCTATAAAGGCTGCGGTATACAATGACAGCGCCAGCCATAGCGCCATGAACTCCGGCTTGATTGCCATACCACCTTTCAGATTAAACTTGCCCTGCACTGGATCCTGCCATTCAATTGGCAATCCTGTCAGCAAAAAGGCAAGAATAGGCAAGCCGATAATAGACGCCAGCATCACCCAGAATACAGGTGACTGCTCACCGGTTGCAGCCTGTTTAATTCTGGCGGCCCGTCGATACCAGAACGCATAGATCAAACCAAACACAAATGCTGCGACCACCAGCCAGAACAGCGGCTGGAACACGGGTTGCGGCATATAGAAACCGCGATTGGATAAGAAAAAACTATCCGCAACATTGATGGCCTGTTTCGGATGCGGCAACGAGTGAACCATTATTCCATGCACCAGAAGAATATGCACCAGCACCGGTACGTTCCGCACAAACTCGATGTAGCAGTAGGCAAGCTTGTTAACCAGCCAATTAGGAGAGAGCCTCAGCACCCCGAGGATAAACCCGAGTATGGTTGCGAGAATTATTCCGCAGAAGGCAACTAGCAGTGTATTCAGAATACCGACGACAGCAGCACGCCCATGAGAGCTTTGCGAGTTGTATGAAATCAGTGTCTGATTGATATCGTAGTTTGATTCCTGCTCGAGGAAATCGAAACCGAAAGGCTTGCCGAGTTTCTGAAAATTTTCAACAACGTTGTTAGCGAGATAAAAAACAACGGCGCAGAAAATGGCCATCGCTATGACCTGAACAATGACCCCTCGTGATTTTTTATCCGTCCAGATTTTTCCAATTGAAAAACCCGATTTCGGAGGGCCGCGCATATCTATTGTGGTCGCCAAGAGCTGGTCCTGTAGCGTTCGCGAGAACATAGTTGCACGCGGTATTTTACTTAATACCAAGGCAATTTACAGCTTCCTGCCTCAGCGAGATACAGCCAAAGGGTGCGCCGTTTGCGCACCCTTTCACCCTATACCGACTAGCGGAATGGAGGAGAGTACAGCAGACCACCGTCAGTCCACTGAGCGTTAAGTCCACGCTCAAGACCGATTGGAGTATCTTTACCGATGTACTTATCGAAAATTTCACCGTAGTTGCCAACGGCTTTAATAGCACGCCACGCCCATGCCTTGTCCAGACCAATCATCGCGCCCAGGTCGCCTTCGCTACCGAGCAGACGGTTGATTTCAGGGTTGTCAGTACCTGTAGCCATTTTATCGACGTTTTCTGACGTCACACCCAGCTCTTCAGCAGTGATCAACGCGTTCAGAGTCCAGCGAACAATATCAGCCCACTCGCTGTCACCGTGACGAACCAGCGGTCCAAGGGGCTCTTTAGAGATTATTTCAGGCATTAGCACGTGTGCACTTGGATCATCGAAAGATGAACGAGTTGCCGCCAGACCAGAGGCATCAGTGGTGTACACGTCACAACGACCGGCTTCATAGTTAGTACGCGCTTCGTCGTTAGTTTCGATCGGCACTGCCTCATAAGAAATTCCGTTTACACGGAAGAAATCTGCAAGGTTAAGCTCTGTAGTGGTACCTGTCTGGATACATACCGATGCACCGTCTAGTTCTTTGGCACTGCCCACACCAAGGTCTGCAGGCGCCATGAAACCCTGACCGTCATAATAGTTAACACCGACGAAATCGAGCTTCAGATCCGTGTCACGGCTGAAAGTCCATGTGGTATTACGAGCAAGCATGTCAACTTCACCGGACGCTAGCGCTGTGAAACGAGTCTTACCGGTAGTTGTTGTGTACTTGACTTTGGATGTATCGCCGAAGATTGCAGCTGCAACCGCCTGACAAACCGCCGGGTCAAAGCCCTGCCAGTCGCCGGCGTCACTGGTAAATGCAAAACCCGGGACACCCGTAGAGATACCGCACTTGAGCTCGCCGGCAGCTCTGGTGTCGTCCAGTGTTCCCGCTGTTGAGGTATTGGCTACCAGCAGCGCGGCTGCGGCAGCACTCACTGCAAATTTGGAAAGTGTATTCATGTTTTTTTCGCCCTTCGTTTGTTGTAAAGAGACATATTCGATTCTGCGCAGCCTGGAGCAGGCCCCTCCTTGAGCCGTAACGCAGCATTCTGTCTTAGATGACGGCGCAAACCGTACCACAATACAGACACACCGGCCAACCGGAAAGGCATATCAGCACCATCAATGACGGAATCAGCACAGAGGATTTTTTCTCATCAGCGTGGAAATTAAAATGTCGACCACGCACAAAACTTGCTTTGAAAAAACCAATTGGATCACAAACAGCCTTACTCTTAACCTCGGTTTTTAGTACCATTTACGATTGTTTACCTGAATAGCAAAATCTTCAATGAATAGATTTCTAACACCATTTTTACTGTGTATGGCGTTGTGGCTGCTATGGAGCGGCATGTTCGAGCCACTCATGCTGGCCTTCGGACTGGCTTCCTGCATTTTTGCCGCGCTGATCACCTCAAAACTTCAGGTTGTTGATTCCCGCGAGCGGCCATTACTGATATTTGCTCGCATGATTGGTTATATCCCGTGGATTGCCTGGGAAGTTGTCAAATCCAACATCGATGTCGCAAAGCGTATATGGCAACCACAAATGGACATTTCTCCCACCATTGTGACTGTCAAAGCCACGCAGGAAACTGCATTGGGCCTGGTCATTCACGCCAATTCTATCACCATGACGCCAGGCACCTTATCTATAGATGTAGAGCCGGGCCTTATAGAAGTACACGCGCTGTCTGCGGATTCAATAGCCGACCTGCACAACGGCGAGATGGACCGTCGCGTCAGCAAACTGGAAGGAAATCGCTAATGTTTGTCGCCGCTGTCCTGGCCATCCTCGCCACCATGATCATGGCCTTAACCCGCAGCATGCTGGGACCGACCATCTACGACCGCATACTGGCGATTAACGCCGGAGGAAGTGCTACCGTCTTGTTTATTGCGGTTCTCGGCTTTCTGATGGGCCGCCCTGAATTTCTTGATATTGCACTGGCCTATGCGCTTATAAATTTTATAGGCACACTGGCAATACTGAAATTTATCAAATTCGGAAATCTTGGTGGATCCGACCCCATCGATACTTCGATCTATACCAAAAACGACTGACAGGTTCTTTGTTGATGAACATAATTCTGGATATCGCAAGTTGGGTTTTACTGTTGCTGGGTGGATTCTTTTGCATTACCGCTGGCATAGGGCTACTTCGAATGCCTGACTTTTTTACCCGTGCTCACTCCGCAAGTATACTCGACAGCATGGGTGCCGGACTTATACTTTGCGGCCTTGCACTACAAGCCCCAAACTATCTTGTTGCACTTAAACTACTGTTCATCTTTTTCTTCCTTTTAGTCACAAGTCTTGCAGCTATACATGCACTGGCGTTAACTGTGAATGTTGCAGGAATCCACCCGCGACTGGCCAACATTGTAAACCGGCTGGATAAAAACGCAGAGTCCGAATACCCGGTGCAAGACACAACAGAAGCACCAACAGACTCCAAAACCCAATAAATAATACAACCCCAAGTCTACCAGCAGACACGGAGATACCATCATAGAACTCTTCATCAACGGCTTGTTACTAATCATGCTGGTAGCGACCGTCATTATAATTATTCGCATGGAAAAACTCATGTCAGCGGTACTGATGACGAGCTTCTTCAGCCTGATTGTCTCAAGCATATTCATGGTGCTTGACGCGGTTGATGTAGCCTTTACTGAGGCCGCCGTCGGCGCTGGAGTATCCACCATCTTTTTCCTCGCGGCTATTGCAATCGTTGGCCGCGTATCAAAACCGACCCAACGCAAGAAACAGATACTGCCACTGGCGATCGTTTTATGTACCGGCGCGGTACTAATGTACGCCACGTTTGACATGCCCCGCTTTGGCAGTCCCGACGCCCCCGCTCAACAACACGTAGTACCTCGTTACCTTAACGAATCGATGGCCGAAGTAGGTCCACCAAATATTGTTACGTCAGTACTGGCAAGCTATCGCGGCTACGATACCCTGGGCGAAGTAGGAGTGGTATTCACGGCTTTTATAGGTGTATTTTTGTTACTTGGCGCGGGTACTCGAAAATCAGGTATCGAACGAACAGCCAACCCCGTCGCCGGTGTAGAATCGATGCGTCAAAGCATTGTACTTCGCGAAGTGTCAGACCTTGTAATTGCACCTGTACTTATATTTGCATTGTACGTTCAATGGCATGGTGACTTCGGACCGGGCGGTGGTTTTCAGGCAGGCGTTATATTTGCCAGTGGTATTATTCTGTACGCTTTGATTTATGGCATTGTTCCCGCACAGAAACTAATACCGCCAAGAAAACTTGCCTACCTTCCCGCAGTTGGCCTGCTACTGTACGCCGCGGTTGGTGTATACGGCATGTTAATGGGCGCCAATTTTCTGGACTACGATGCCGTTGCCCATGATCCGTTACACGGTCAGCACTACGGCATTCTTATCATAGAACTCGGCGTAGGAATTACAGTCGCCGCAGTAATGATAAATATCTTTTTCTCCTTTTCGGAGCGCTCACTTTAAAATGATAGCCGGACTATTTAATTATTGGGTTGTTATTATCTTAATGATGGCAGGCCTATACATTGTGATGTCCAGCAGACATCTGGTTAAGAAAATAATCGGCCTGAATGTCTTTCAGACCTCCGTATTTCTTTTGTTTATATCGATGGGAAAAATCAGTGGCGGAACAGCTCCCATTATTGCCGATGGCTTTACGGCGTATAGCAACCCCTTAACGCATGTACTAATTCTCACCGCGATTGTGGTGGGTGTTGCAACCACAGCCCTTGGCCTGGCAATTACTGTACGCATCTATGAAGCCTACGATACCGTAGACGAAGACGATATCGCAGAGATGGACATAGAAAACGAGAACAAAGAAACAGCGGTTAGCACCGTGGTTGCAAAAAACACATGATTTATCAATTACCAGCAATCGTGCTGCTGCTAACGTTACTCGCAGCCCCCATTTGCTCGATGATCCGCAATGGCGACATCGCATGGAAACTTGCTGTCATCGCGGCATGGTTATCTGTTGCCGCATCAATGGCACTGATGCATCAGGTCTGGGGTGGCAATGAAATAAGCTACCACATGGGTGGCTGGCCTCCCCCCTGGGGCATCGAAGTACGGATCGACGAGCTCAGCGCATTGGTACTAATACTGGTGACATTATTCGGCTCATTGGTCATCACTGTACTTCGGGAATCACTGCGAACCGCTATGCGCAGCCACAGACACAGCCTTTACTACACCACCTTCCTGCTGTGTATGGCATCGCTTATCGGAATCACTATCACCGGCGATGCCTTTAACGTATTTGTTTTTCTGGAAATATCATCTCTGTCAACCTACGCGCTGATTGCAAGGGGCCGCGATCGACGCGCGCTCACCGCCGCTTTCAGGTATTTGATCATGGGCACTATCGGCGCTACCTTTATTTTGATCGCCATCGGTTTTATGTACATGGTGACCGGCACTCTAAATATGGCTGACCTGGCGGTTCGCCTGCCTGAGCATGCCGACAACCGCGTTGTGCAGGCATCATTTGCATTTTTTATTGTGGGTATAGCACTTAAGATCGCTATATTTCCCCTGCACTACTGGTTACCGAACGCCTATACATATGCACCCAAAGCGACAACTGCTTTTCTTGCTGCTACGGCAACCAAAGTATCTCTCTACGTAATGATCAGGTTTATTTTTGATGTCTACGGAGTTGAGTTTTCATTTAAGCAGATGCACATTGATGCACTGCTATTGCCCCTGAGTGTTGCAGGTATTTTTATCGCATCACTTATCGCTGTGTTTCAATCTGACGTCAAGCGACTTCTGGCTTGGTCAAGCGTTGCTCAACTGGGCTATATGTCTCTTGGAATCGCCATGGTAAACGTTGCCGGGCTCACCGCAACCGTGACCCATATGTTTAATCACGCAATGATTAAAGCCGGTTTATTTTTATGCCTTGCAGCAATGATCTACCGCCTTAACTCAAGTCACATTAAAGACCTGGCCGGCATTGGCCGAAGCATGCCATTGACGACCGGCGCTTTTGCTGTACTCGGCGCAGGCCTCGTTGGCATACCACTTACCGCCGGTTTCGTCAGTAAATGGTACTTAATCAATGCAGCGCTTGAAAACGGCTGGGTAATACTGGCAGTTATGCTAATCATCTCCTCGCTAATGGCTGTGGCCTACATTGGCAAGATTATCGACGTCGCCTACTTCAAGCCAGCGCCCGCTCAACACAAAGATGTTAAAGAAGTGGCAACTTCCATTCTTATCCCATGCTGGATATTCGCTCTACTCACTATTTACTTCGGTATTGACACCCGGCTGACTGCAGGCGTCGCGGGCCGTGTGGCAGAAACACTGCTGGGGGTTGGCCTGTGAACGAGTCAATTCTGCTGCTGTCAACCCTGATTGTTCCACTGGCGGGTGGACTGCTGCTGTCTTTACAGTCTTCAGCAAATACACGCGATGCCATCAGCCTGGTTACGGCGTCCATTTTATTTTTGCTGGTGCTTTGCATCTACCCCTACGTACTCAATGGTGACGCGCCCGGGATCATACTTGCCAAACCTATTGAAGGCGTTTCATTCGCCTTGCAGGTTGAACCACTGGGACTGATGTTCGCAACGATCGCCTCCGGTCTGTGGATCCTCACCACGATCTACGGCATGGGCTACATGCGCGGCGCTAACGAACCCAATCAAACGCGTTTTTTCTTTTGTTTTGCACTCTCCATTACTGCCGTTATGGGTATTGCGTTTGCCAGCAATCTACTGACACTCTTTGTGTTTTACGAAATGCTGACACTGGCGACCTTCCCGCTGGTTACCCACAAGGGCAACGAAGAAGCCCGCCGCGGTGGTCGAACCTATTTAGGTATCTTATTGTTCACCTCGATCGGCTTTCTGCTACTGGCCACGCTATGGACCTACAGCCTGACCGGTACACTTGATTTTCGCGCTGGTGGCATTCTGGCTGACAATGTCACACCAACCACCGCAATTATTCTGCTAACTCTGTTTGCATTCGGCACGGGTAAAGCCGCGTTAATGCCTTTTCATCGCTGGCTGCCAGCCGCGATGGTTGCGCCAACCCCTGTCAGCGCATTGTTGCACGCGGTTGCCGTTGTAAAAGCCGGTGTCTTTACCATTTTAAAAATATCAATTTATATCTTTGGTATCGACCTCATCGCAGAAACGGGGGCCGGCACCATCGCTTTATGGGTAGCCACCTTCACGCTGACTGCCGCATCATTTATTGCACTGACCAAAGATAACCTGAAAGCAAGACTGGCCTATTCAACAGTCGGGCAATTGAGCTATGTTATTGTTGGCGCCATGCTTGCGAATGCCGCAGGGATAATCGGCGCTGCCATGCAAATTGCCATGCATGCAATGGGTAAAATCACTCTGTTCTTCTGCGCCGGCGCTATATACATCGCCACTAAAAAGACACAAATCAGTGACATGCGCGGTCTGGGCTATAAAATGCCATTTACATTCGCGGCGTTTTTTATCGGCTCGCTAAGCATTATCGGCCTGCCCCCGCTTGGTGGCTCGTGGGCAAAATGGCACCTGCTAATGGGTTCAATTGATGCCACACAGTGGATTATCGTTGGCGCTCTGTTACTAAGCTCACTGCTAAATATTGCCTACCTCATCCCCGTGGCGGCGCGAGCATTCTATGCCGCTCCGGATAGTAACGGCCAGCCCCACGGTATAAGTGAAGCGCCCATGCTTTGCGTGGTGCCACTGTGCATAACTGCGGCGGGCACCATTTTACTTTTCTTTTTTGGCGATGCTTTGAATGATTTTATCAGCCTCATTCCTCTGCGAGCACCCGCACAATGAGTGATCAGAATAATCCCAACCAAGGCCACCCCGATCCGGACGGAAAAACGTGGTGGCTGGACAAGCCGGAAAACATTCGTCTCATTGTCTGGTCACTGGTAGTCATCTGCATTGCACTGGTAATCGCAGACTTCCTGTACCACAAGCACGGCCACTTCGATTTTGAAATGTGGCCTGCCTTTTATGCCTGGTATGGCTTTTTGAGCTACTGCTTTATTGTGTTAAGCGCAAAGCAAATACGCAAACTAATCGGCCGCAAAGAAACCTACTACGACGCGGAAGATTCAGACCTGAATAATGAAATTGACAATGACTCTGCAAACAAAGACGCAGCTTTAAACGGAGCTGACAATGACAAGCCTTAGTCCCGCACTGCTATTTATTATTGCAGGCTGCCTGCTGCCATTAATTCCAGCCAGCACTCGTCGTTATGTCGCATTGCTTGTTCCCGTCATCGGCATTGCGCTGCTACTGCTAACACCACATGGCAGCTACGGACAGGTCAGTATCTTCGGGCTGGAGCTGACCACCTACCGACTGGATAAACTGGCTTTTGTCTGGGCTCTGATATTCCACATAGCAGCCTTCATCGGGGCTCTATATGCTTTCCACCTGAAAGATACCGTGCAACAGGTTGCCGCCCTGCTGTATCAGGGTGCCGCCATCGGTGCGGTTCTGGCGGGTGACATGATTACCCTGTTCGTCTGGTGGGAACTCACCGCCATCGCGTCCGTGTTCTTAATCTGGGCAAGGCGTACCGAACGTGCCTACCGCGTAGGAATGCGCTACCTGATGATCCAGATAGGCTCAGGCGTAATTCTGCTAACGGGTGTACTTATGCACCTGCACGACACCGGCAGCATTGCTTTTGATAACCTGGGGTTGACATCAGTCGCGACACTACTGATTTTCATTTCATTCGGTATCAAATGCGCATTCCCGTTTTTACACAACTGGCTGCAGGACTCCTACCCCGAAGCGACTGTCACCGGCACCGTTATTCTCTCAGCGTTTACGACCAAGCTTGCGGTATATGCACTTGCCCGAGGCTATGCCGGTACCGAGATCCTGATATGGATTGGCGCTGCCATGACCGCCTTCCCGATATTCTTCGCCGTCATTGAAAACGATCTGCGGCGGGTGCTGGCCTACAGCCTCAACAACCAACTGGGCTTTATGGTGGTGGGCGTTGGCATTGGTACAGAGATGGCGCTAAACGGCACAGCCGCCCACGCTTTCAGTCATATCTTGTATAAAGCCCTGTTATTTATGGCAATGGGCGCTGTGTTATACCGGGTTAAAACAATAAAGGCCTCTGAACTGGGAGGCCTGTATAAGTCTATGCCATGGACCACGTTCTTTTGCATTATAGGTTCACTGTCGATTTCAGCTTTTCCGTTGTTCTCCGGGTTTATTTCAAAATCAATGATCCTCACCGCTGTTGCGGTGGAACATCACACGGTTGTGTGGCTCATCCTGCTGATGGCCTCTGCCGGCGTAATGGACCACTCCGGCATCAAAATTCCGTTCTTTGCTTTTTTTGCACACGACAGTGGCAAACGTTGTGAAGAAGCGCCTTTAAACATGCTGTGGGCGATGGGCATCGCCGCCTTCCTTTGTATCGCCATCGGGGTTTATCCGGATGCGCTCTATGCCATCATGCCCTACCCGGTGGACTACGCGCCGTACACCACAGCACATGTGATTACCCAGCTACAGCTGCTGATGTTCTCGGCGCTGGCGTTTACTGTGCTGTTCCTGACCGGTCTGTACCCACCCGAAATCAAATCGGTAAACCTTGATACCGACTGGCTATACCGTAAAGCCGCGGTAAAAATTATTGCGCCGGTAAGCACTGCGGTAGCAAGCACTCAGGCGATGTTATTTACCGGTCTTGCCACACTGACTCAACGCAGCCTGAGTAAAATTGATCAGCTTGTCGGTCCTCAAGCCTGGCTAACCCGCTCGGTAGACTCAACCGGCATGGTTGGGTTGATCACAGCAACCTTGCTTGTGTTTCTGATGTTTTATCTGTGGTAATTGCATGTTGCCGGCCCATCCAGAAACAGGGCGTAGCGAGGATCACTCAGGTGCGTGAAATTTTGCCTGCCAAATGTGGGCCCATCCGTTGCCAATCAATGGGTCATTCATAAGTAACTATATGTGGTCGGCGAAGGATTGCGTGCATGAGCGGTCCGCAGTAGCGCTTGTTTCTGGATGGGCACCAATTAAGCCCGTCGCCTGCGTGTAACAGCAGCACAAAACAGAATCACACGGTTGGCTGTCTGTTTTGGTTTGCAGGGCATTTCCCGCCACTGCCCGCAATGTCACAAAATGTGTCATAGGGCAGATCCGGTAATCCAACATATCCACGAACAATACGAAACGGAATATTTGCGAGTACTTTTAACCCGTGTCTGAGCACTACGGGCACCCTTCTGCGTGTGTTAACAATAGTTCACCTGTAAATGACTGGTCAGTAATGTCCGATCTGTTGGCAAATCCCAACAATCCTTTATATTAGTGTGGTGAAAAAAACACATAGATTATTTCTATAACTAAAAACCACACTCTAAACAACCATTCCTATCCCCAGGAGTTAACCCAATGAAACTCAACATCCAGAAAACATTGCTGGCGATTGCCGTCAGCGGCATCCCGGTGATGGCAAACGCGCTATCACTGGAAGACTACACCGTCGCAAACAGCGTCTACGATGAGGCCTATATTTCCGGCAGCCTGAACGCCAACGAACCTGCTGGTGATGCTGATAACGATCGACTCGGCTACAACTACTCTCTCGTTGCGGATTACCAGAAAAGCTTCAGCACGTTGCCGCGCTCGTGGAGCTACGGTGTAACGCTGGATGCCGGCGGATCTAAATCGTCAAAGAAGACCAGCACTGTTGAAACGGACGTTCTGGATGCGAACGGCGATCCGGTATTAGATGATGCCGGCGTGGCGCAGACTGAATTCGTCGACGTGCCTAACCCATCGACGGACGATTGGGGCATCAAGGCTGACGGTGTTATTGATACCTACTTTCACCAATCTGCTTATCCAAAAGCTTTCTGGTTTGGCCAGGGTGAATTCGAAAGCCGTGACAGCAGTGCGGAAGACGATGTTTCAGCAACACTGGGTCTTGGTTACGGTCGCGTATACAACGCCACTCCACTGGCAAAAGTAATCCGAATTGTTGAAGAGTTAAACAACGAAGGCTTACTGACCGGCCCGATTCCAGACTCAATCGCACTCGAAGCAGCTGAAATCATTGATCGGGAACAGGAATTCCAAAGTAAATTCGGTGCGGATGAATACCGTCCTGACTTCTACGCAGCAATTGAAGCCGCGATCGCACGCAGCGGGTCTATTCGCGACGGCAAGCTTGGTGCACTGGGTGCAATTACTATGGACGACGTTCTGGTAGATGAGCCAATCAGTGTTCGCAAACACGGCTGGGTTGTACGCGCCGGAGCTGGTTTCCAGGCAAGTGACCTGTCCGGTATTGCAGACAACGATCCCAAGTTACTTCTCGAATGGGAATACGCCAAACCATACGGTTACAAAGGCCAGTTCATTAACACGCTAAGCTACGAGCCGGTATTCGGTGACAACACCATTCAGGTGATCAACAACGAGATGACTTACACACATGAAGTCTCAGACATGATTGACTGGACCAATAGCTGGAGAATGAGCTTTTCCGACAACGAAACAGAAGAGACAACAACCCACGTACTGAATACTCGCTACGCTTTCGATCTGGGTAACAGCCTTGAATACAGCGTTGGGTTAAACCTGACTCAGTCTGACACCGATCCGAACCAGGCAGGTTCAATCGGAGATGATCCGGGTATCAACTTTACTACCGGATTTAACTACCGTCTTAAGTAAAAACAGCCGGGTGTAGGAAAAACGGGGGCATTGCCCCCGTTTTTTTTGCCCGCTTTATACTGAATTTCCGCACCACATGAATCAGGATTTGGTTCACAGCCATGGAAAATCCAACTCGTACCATAGGTGTTCTTATTTTGAACACAAAGTTTCCAAGGTTACCGGGCGATGTTGGCAACCCGACCTCGTTTAATCACCCGGTTATCTACCAGTCAATAGAAAGTGCCACCCCGGCCACAATTGTCATTGGCAAATCCATTGCCACGACAGTAAAGCAAGACATTGAAATTGCCGCCACTGAACTGACAAAACAGCACGTCAGCATTATCACAACCTCGTGCGGTTTTTTATCTTCCATGCAGCAACAGCTGGCGCAACTCAGCCCCACACCCGTGATTACCTCGTCACTGACACTTCTGCCCTTGTTAAGCAGTTGCCATGGCGGCTGCGAATATCTGGGTGTACTGACTTTCGACAAGGAAAAATTAAACACACTGCACCTTGGTCAGTTTATACCTGCCGCCATAGAGGGACTGCTCGAGAGCGACAGCCTGAAAAAAACCATTGCCGAAGACTGCGCTACTCTCGATCGCCAATCTGCATTAACTGAAGTTCTAACAGCGTCTGACAGGCTACTGAAAAAGTGCCCGGGACTACGGGCGATAATTCTGGAATGCACAAACCTGTCACCGTACAAAGCCGAGCTACGCACCCACACCGGACTGCCCGTGTACGATATTGTCGACGCCGTACATTGGATGCTGGATGCCCATGCGGTTTAAACATCTGGTCACCAGCCTGCACGGTAGAAGCCGTCAGCACGTTCGCAGCAGCAGAGCTTCTGCGGCGCAGGCTCGCCACACCACCAGGTCACAAGAATATTCAGTAATCACAGTATAATTCGCGGTAAAATAGTATTGAAACGCTCAAATCATCAACGTGTACATTGTCAGTAAAACCCAAAGGAAATATCGCATTGGATGACTGGATCGCACGTCGCTCCCAAAAAAGGACGTCTAAAAAAACCCGGTTTAATGCGGGCACCATTGAAAGCCATTTTCAGCGGGATCGCGCACGCGTTATACACAGCGCCTGGTTTAGAGCATTACAATCAAAGACGCAGGTGCTTGGTCTGGGCGAAAGCGACTTTTATCGCACGCGACTGACTCATTCACTTGAAGTAGCCCAGATAGGCTCTGGTATCTGCGAACACTTGCGCGCCACCACTGAGGCCGAGGAACACAAGCAATGGCTGGCCCCCTCTGGTTTGATGGACGCTGCCTGCCTGGCTCACGATATCGGTCACTCACCATTCGGCCATGGTGGTGAGGTCGCACTAAACTACATGATGCGGGACTCCGGCGGTTTTGAAGCCAACGGTCAGACTTTGCGAATTCTTGCCCGCCTGGGCGAATACTCAGAAAACAGCGGCCTTGACCTCACGCGGCGCGCCACACTTGGCATTGTTAAGTACCCGGGTTTCTGTACAGAGCTTGCACGCTATAGCGATACGGCACTACAACAAGACCACTCACTTAACCTTGATGAATGGCACCCGCCCAAAGGTATCTATACCGATGAAAGAGACGTACTGCAATGGACTCTTGAGCCTTTCTCCAGCCGCGACAGAGAAGTATTCCTAAGCACCACAGAACCATCAAAAAACAGTCATTTAAAAACCATCTATAAAAGCTTCGACACATCGATAATGGAGCTGGCTGACGATATTGCCTACGGCGTACACGACCTCGAAGACGCCGTCGCCATGTCACTGCTTTCACCCAGACAATGGCAGCACGAGTTTTTAGAACCGCTGCAACAGATAACCGGCAATCCAATCACCGACAACGCCGACTTCTACACCGAGAACCTGTTTAGCGGCAGCAACAAAAGACGCAAACATGCCATCAGCAAACTGGTTGGCTGGCTGATCAATAATATTTCAATTATTGAAAACAAAGAATTCGACCACCCGCTGCTTCGGCTGCAGGCTCAGATGGCACCACACGCGTTTGAAATGTTAAAGCTACTGAAAAAATTTGTGATGCATGAAGTCATATTATTACCTGAACTTCAGGCATTGCAGTATCGCGGACAACAGGTTATTTTAAAAATTTTCGATATTTATCTGCACAATCCGGAACGCTTGCTGCCAGGCGATGTCTACGAAAACTGTCAGGAAAACGACAACCCGAACCGGCTGATTTGCGACTACATTTCAGCATTAACCGACGCTTCAGCCACGCGGATTTATCATCGCTTCTCCACACCCAGCGCTGGTTCAATATTTGACCGAATTTAATTGACCGGATTGACTTCTTGACCCAAACTACCCGCGAATTTCCAGCATCTGACACTCGGGTAAAAGGGGCTTAACCCGCATTATTCACAGAGCGACAGGGTTAACTCTATTGAAAAACAACACCACTTCCATTGTTCTGCTTGACGGCGGAATGGGCCAGGAATTAATCAGAAGAAGCAAACGCGCGCCGCAACCTATGTGGTCGGCTGCAGTAATGATGGAAATGCCCGATATTGTCCGCGACCTGCACATCGATTATATCAATGCCGGTGCAAAGGTAATTACTCTCAATACCTACTCCGTTACACCGGATCGACTACAGCGATGGGGTGACCCGACACAGTTTAAACCCCTGACGGAAAAAGCCATTGAGCTTGCACATACTGCCAGAGACAAGGCAGGTGTAAGCGGCGTTAAAATCGCCGGCAGTCTTGGTCCACTAGTCGCCAGCTACCGTCCTGATATCGCCCCGGATTTTGAAACCGCACTGGAAAGTTACCGCGACCTGGTTACCACCCAGGCCAGAGGCGTGGATTTCTTTATGGCCGAAACAATAGCGTCGCTGCGCGAAACCCGTGCCGTTGCAATAGCTGCTGCTGAAAGCGGCAAACCAATCTGGGTAGCGTTATCCGTAGAAGACAACAACTCCGGTAATCTACGCAGCGGCGAAAGCCTGCAGCAGGCGATTGAAATACTCGATGAACTGGAAGTGGACGCCGTGATGCTTAACTGCAGTAAACCCGAATCCATCTCCAGCTGCTGGCCGCAGCTGGACGCAAGCACACGCCCGGTCGGTGCCTATGCCAACGGCTTCACGTCAATCGCTGCACTACAACCCGGAGGCACCGTAGCCAGCCTCGAAGCCAGACACGACCTCGGACCCGATGAATACGCCGCGTTCGCAATGGACTGGGTAAGCCGCGGCGCATCAATCGTAGGTGGCTGCTGCGAAGTAGGACCGGACCATATCGCCGCCATAGCGCAGACACTTTCAAACAGCGGCTACACCATCAGCGCAGACCTGGCGTGATCAGAATCCGTCAGAAGAGTCAGCCTGCTATAGCAGTGCTATAAAGCAGAACATCTAAAAAGCAAAATCAAATAAAAGCCTAAACAACACAGCAAAACACAACCAAAGATAGTCCTGTCAGTGACATCCGTTTCTTTTATCTCTCAAACAGAGTCCGGAACTGTCACCTCCCCTCACCAGCGTCTGCCTTGTTTTTTGAAATCATCCGGAGTCGGGTCAAAGCGCCATGGATGCCAGCGTGAGCGCCAGCAGCGCAGGGATGTGCGTCTGGCGCGGCCCGACTCCGGATGATTTTAAAAAATTCCGTAGGAACCCGAAGGGCAAGGTAGCAGCGAATCAAGCAAAGAGGGTTTTTGGTTACTTTCCGCCCGTGAAAAGTGACTCGTACAGCCAGGGACTGGCTTCGAAAAAATGCCATGGATGGCACGCCAAAGCAGCAGTAAAAGCAGTACGTATTAATAGACACATCATCAAAGCAGAACACATAAAACAATAAATCACTCCCGCCAGGCAAAATAAACCGCCACCAATCCCCCACCGCCCGACATCATCGCCATGGCCCAAAAAGAAAAGCTAATATCAACTTTAGACAACAACCCACTGACATACAACGCCAACCCGAAAATCAACCCCAACGCACAGCTATCATAGATAGTCTGCGCACTGGAAGTCATCTCTTCAGGCACTTTGCGTGCAATAAAATTTACCACTGCCAGTTGCGTAAATGTAAACGTAATTGCATGCAGGGATTGAATGCAAAACAGCAAAACCACATCAACGACCACCGCCGTCAGGGACCAGCGCACCAGGCCCACTACTCCCGCGATGAACAACAGGCTCCAGGGACTGAATTTGCCAATAACTCTGGCAGAAATAAAAAAGATTATGATTTCAGCCACCACACCCGTCGCCCATAACATACCTATTACGGGAAGGCTTATACCCACTGCCGCCCAGTGAACAGTCGATAAACTATACAACGCCGCATGACTGGCCATCAGCGTGGCTGCCACCAATAGAAAAACAACAAAGCCCGGAATTTTTAATACAGGGAACAGAGAAAGATCTGGTTGCATCGGACGCCTGGAGTTGTAGTCCGGCAACAACAAGACACATAAAAATAACGCCAGCGCACCACCGCACAATAACCATACGACGGCGTTATTGCCATAATGACGAATAATTAGGCCACCCAACATACTGGCAAGCAGAAAACTTAACGACCCCCACATGCGCATGCGACCATAGGTCAGCCCTTCGCGTCTTACCGCAGTGACACTGATACTGTCAGCCAGCGGCACCATGGTAGATGTCAGCGCACCCACAACCGCCCATAATAAACACAGCCAGTAATAACCATTAACCACAAACAACAGAGGGAAGCCCAACATCACAACACCACTCCCCACAATCAGCACAGCCTTACGCCGTCCCAGCTGATCCGCTGTATAGCCAGCCGCAAGTGTCAATGGCACTTTCAGCCAGGTAGCGCAGGCAAGAACCAGTGCCACCTGCGCGGTATCCAGCCCGGTTCGGTGCAACCACTCTGGAAGGTAGACCGTACTGATACACAGCACCCAGAAAAGTGCCGCAAACACCGCCGCCACGCGGGGTCCTGATCCGAGGGTAGCTAACACCCGGACAGATGTATTTTCAGGATTAATATTCAGAAAAAAGTCAGACAGTTAAGGTGGACAGTCAACCAGCAGCCTGTCCAATAATGGCCACATACGAATTCCATTTAGAAAGGTATTCGAAAATACACAGCTGGAACAGAAATTCATGGCTGCAGCCGCTTGATATCATCGTTCTATTGTCACATGCTATTGGCGACGGAGCCAATACTAAACGGTTTCCGGCGCCCTGCTTACAAACGCGGCAACACAAAGACCACTGAGATTCTTAATCAAACACAAGCAAGTTTTGGCTGGGAAGTACAATGAAATTACTGAACATTATATTACTGAACCTTATGTTGCTGCCTGTCGCACAGGCCGAGCCCGATGAAGTACTTCTGTCATTCATTGATAACTACAGTGAATTGACAGCATTCGACACTTCATGTCCTGTGGAAAATTACAAAGAACCTGAAGCAGAATATAAAGATCATATTTCAAACTGTTCATCCGAAGGTAATTCCTGCCTGCTTCAATGCATGAATGGCAGCCCTAACCATTGCTTTGGTCTGGCCATTCACTTGCAGGCTAATAATGTCGATGACAAATACCCGAAAAGACTGTTTGGCATGGCCTGCGAACAAGGTCTTATTACAGCCTGCACAAACTTCGCCACCAGCTTAATGGCCAAAGATCCAGACAACACTGATTGCTACCCGGAAACATTCAAACACACCTGCAGCAAATCAGACGCCTGGGGATGCACTATGTACGGAATGCTGCTCTCCAGAGGCCTGGGCGTTGAAAAGGATACCGAACTGGCTTTAAGTGTCTTAAAAACCGGATGCATTCACGGCGAAGAAGATGAAGCGTGCCAGTTCGCGAAAACAATCGAAAAGAAAATAAACAAAAAATGGTGGATGATACTACCCTGACTCACCATGAGTTGCCATCACAAGCCACCACAGCGACAATCAATAGTTATGCACAACGAACTGATCAAACAGGCACAGCGCATTATGCAAAGTGCCTACGCACCGTACTCAAACTTTAAAGTAGGTGCAGCGATACTATCAGAGTCAGGCACAATCTATAGCGGATGCAACGTAGAAAACGCCGCCTACCCCGTAGGCTCATGTGCAGAAGCCGGCGCCATCAGCGCCATGATTGCAGGCGGAGATAAAAAAATAATCGCCATAGCAGTAGCGGGCAAAGGCACAGAGCCCTGCACGCCCTGCGGTGGATGCAGACAGCGCATCAGAGAATTTTCTACCGACGATACAACCGTACTAATATGTGACGACAAAGAACTGCGACTGCAAACAACACTGGGGAAACTGCTCCCAATGTCTTTCGGGCCTGACAATCTGCAGTAGTTACACCGGATTTTGATGTCCGGAACCTTTATATTCCGATACGCTACAACAGTGTAACAACATCTCGATTTTGATTGTCTGTAGATTTAGTCTACAGTGTGTAACCTGGAGTATATCAACGACAATATCAAATCAAATGACCACTCCCGCACCGGATCTACGCTCGTTACAAAATACATTATCGCAGGGACACGCCGCTCAGTTTTTACAATGGCATACACTCAGCCGTCATAAGCGACTGGTTGAAGTGGCTGTGTTTGCCATATTATTTTCGATCGGTTCCGGGCTTGTTTTCATAGCAAGTGCTCAATCGGGCTTGATGACTGCTCTTTTGCTAAGTGTCGGCACGCTGTTAATGGGGGTCGCCTATAATTCCCTGGGGCTTTTTCTACATGAAGGCTTACATGGCACACTCGCCAGCAACAAGAAAGCCAATAATCAGGCATCGTTCCTGGTGGCACTGCCGCTATTGATATCAGCAAGCGCTTATAGACTAACCCACACCTATCACCATATTGAACTTGGCAGAGCCAGAGATTTTGGCACCTATCAGCAGCACACACAACATCGCTTTATTGTCTGGTTATGTTACTACCTGCAGTTGATAGCAGGCTCGCTTCTTTATATTCTGTTTATACCGCTACTGGCCTGGCGGCACGCCAATAGAAACGTACGCAAACGTATCTTATTCGAGTACGGGATAATAATAACAGTCGCCGTGACAGCCCTGCTCACTGTACCGCAGCAGTGGATCCTGCATTACTGGTTATTGCCGCTGCTCGTCATGAACGTGCTTACCAATATTCGCGGCCTTGCCTCCCATGCATTAGGCCGCCAGGGCGACCCTTTACTCGCCAGCCGCACTATTCATACATCACCGATAACGGCCTGGCTAATGCTGTATGAAAACTACCACCTAGCACATCATTTGTACCCTAAAGTACCAAGCTACCATTTACACGAAGTCCATCGTAATATCTGGGAACATCTGCCACGCGCTTGCAGCAACCACTCCTACGGGGGCTTTCTGTGGGGATTTTTCAGTGCCTCAGTAAGGAACGATCTCCGCCCGTTGGGATTGGTCAGACCAGCCCGCAAAAAAACAAGCGCGCCGGCTGCCCTTAAAAAGGGCTGAAAACATGTTTACCGAACAGCCGGGAGTTGTCTGATTTTAATTTTCCACAAAGTAGTCAGCCATGCCGCCTAAGGTGCTTATCATCACCGGGGGATTTCTCACCCTGAAAGAGCATTCACTTGTTGTTGCCCTTAAAAAACAATTTAGCCAATGGCGGGCATCTGAACACACCTGGCTTGAGACAAAAATAAAAATTACTACGGCATTTCCGGTGGTACTAAGCGAGCTTCATCGAAAAGGCCAGAAAGTTCGCAAAAGCCCGTTGTATGAAAGAATACGGCATGTATTCGAAACCAATGAGAACTTTGATACACCTGAACTCACCGAAGTTGTGCTCAGTGGAATTCTGCATGAGCATGGTATTGCCGTCGAATTTGCCACCTACGACGAGCTGTTTAGTGGTCAAAATAATATTGAAGCAAAATTAAACACCTGTGCCGTAGTTTTTGCCTCTACCACCTTTTTAAGAGACCTGAGCGAACTGGATCCCGTTCTGGAGCGGCTACATCGCGACAACAACTATATTGTTCTGGGTGGAGCAATGGTTAGCACCATTGCCGACAACTGGCAAGGTCACTCTCTGGCAGATCTCATCGCAATTGGTTACGGAGAATACCTGATACCACAGATCTGTCACTGGATACAGTCAGGTTTTAATACCCTGGAGCCACCTCCTACCGGACGATTGGAAAAACGCTCACTTTCAACGTTTATCTATAGCGGGGTGCCACCCACTCGCTCTCTGGATCATCTGCCGCGACCGGACTGGAGGCAATCTCAGATAGATCATGACTGCACCTACAAAATGATTCACTATGAAAGCGTCAGGGGTTGTCCCTACCGGTGTTCTTTTTGTAATTACCCTTTTTTGTTTGACGATACAAAATTTCGTACCAAGAGCGCTGCAAAGATGGCGGAGGACTGGCTCAGCTATAAGAACGAGATTGGCATGGAGTTCATCACCTGCCTTGACAGTTTATTCACCATGCCCAAAAAAAGACTGATCGAATTTTGCGAAAAACTCATTGAGTTACAGGTTAATGTTAAGTGGATTTGCTACGCCAGAGCGGATGACCTCTGCGACGAATCTATTGTAAGACTAATGAAAAAGGCCGGGGTTCATCAGGTTCAAATTGGTATCGAGTCCGGCGATCAGCAGCAACTGAACAATATGAATAAGCGAACGCGGATAGATAGCAACGCGCAAGCGCTGGATAATTGCCGCAGAGTAGGATTGACTACGGTGGTTTCGTTAATTGTCGGTTTCCCGGGTGAAACACAGAAATCCATTGATGCCACCTACAACTTCATGAAAAACCATCCGCCTGATTTTCATTTTCTGGCGACCTTCTCCACACGAGTTGCCAACGTTCCTGTTTTAAACCAAAGTAACAGACAACGCTTTGGCCTGGTGACCATGCAAAATGAACGCACAGTTTCGCCGTACTGGAAGCACAACACAATGGATTGCCTTCAGGCCACAGAGCACCAATGGCAACTCAGCGAAAAGTTAATAATAAACAAAGTATCTCTGGATGCAGCGATTTTCTATAAAGGTATACTGCGCTACGATTCCGCGCTACGGGCCGATATGCTCAACTACCAACAACAGAGCATCAGTCAGCACCCCGTCCTGCACTCTGCTATAAAGCGAATAGGAAAATGGTGCGATAAACGCTTTTCCAGGGATTTAAACACCTCACTGAAATCACCGGACATTGAACACTCACCGTTAACCCCTATCGCAGATTTTCCGCCACAGGCCGTAGTGATGGTTAAAGACAAGGCTACAGCCGTTAAAAATAACTACTCGGGCACCGGTGCCGGCTCATGATTGGGGCGCGGCCCCTTCCACATGGCCAGATATTGCTTCCAGAAACTGACATGTGGCTCTCCCTCGGTGGCGTGCTGCGGCAGTTGTGTCCATGGCAGGTGTGGTTTCTGGTGATGGACCAGATCGAAATTCCCGTTGAGCAACACTAAACGCATCAGTTTTCCCGCACGCAGGATTATCGCACCGTTGCGAACATCTCTCGGCGTAAAGGCGTGTGTCAGATATTGACGTGTGGACCAGTGAAAACCTGCACACGCATACAAGAGACACACTGATGGTAAATGCAGATTCAGGCTTTGCCAGAGAATCACCCAGTAGATCAGTCCGCTTAACACCTCTATCCTGATGCTCCACACCAGGCGCCCGCGTATGTTGGCAAATAGTTTGTTTGCCGAGCGTGCTTTGTGGAAAACCGGTAAATTGAAAAAACCCGGCGCGATCGCCGCCAGCAGACTGCCTATCGGTACAATGAGATAGTGCAGACCGAACAGCACCGCGTACCACTGTGCAAATTTTACCAGCTTGTTATCATCGGAATAGTAGTAATCAAACATCTCATGGTCGGTACGATTGCAGCGATGATGAAATTGATGCGTAAGCGCAAGAAAACTCCCGGACATTGGAAAGTGCCATGAGGTAACGGCCCCGAGAAGCTGATTTAAATGCTTATCACTATGCAAATAATTGTGAGCCGACTCATGCATCAACGCATAGTTTGTCAACATCAAAAATGAAAAGACTAACCCGATTGCAAAAGTCGCCAGCCATCCGACATTCGACGCGACATACAACATACCGACCATACTACCGGGAACTACGAGACATAGTATTGTATTTACTGCGTCCAGTCGCTTTCCGGTTATGTTATGCCCTGCCATAGTATCAATCCTGCCTTACAGACCTGCGAGTAAGTCTTTTGAAAAGCCACATCAGCAACAAACCAAGCAACAGACCGGCTATTGCCATTATCCAGTTTAATCGTTTACTTGTGTTGAGGATGGGATTGTTAAACAGGTTGTTTGAAAAATGCAGCGACGCAATGCTCCATGTGTCTGCTTGTCTGACCACTGTGGTGGTCCATTGCGTTTCCAGATCAATAGTTTTACCGGTTCTGAGTGTGTAGGTAGAATCAAGCTTGCCAAACGCCACCGCCACGTTTTCACCATAGAATTCTGCCGGAGCTCCAATGGTCGCCTTAACTGACATTTCAGTTATCAATGCATCACCAGCGCCGAGTATACGCCCGAAATAGTCCGAAAATTCCTCAATGCCTTTTGTCACGACTGCATCCTGAAACACCATGACGGTATTGGGCTTAACATAGGGCTCAATGGCTGAGACGCTCTTATCATTAATACCGTCTTCTATCACCTTTAGCAGCTGCCTTAGCTCCTGTCTTTCGGATTCATAGGTATTTTGCGCGAAAACGCTGTTGTGGAAGAATGCAGCTATCGATAGTGAAAAAATTATAACGCTTTTCATGTTCTCTGTTCCGAAGTGCGGGACGGGTTCACCAGCAGATGATTTATAAGCCGATAAAAAATAGTGGAAAGGTTGCTCTGACGCATTAGATGATCCGCGCCGACAACCGGAAAACACAATCCGGGTTCTGATAAATAGTCCCCTAATACGACTGCACCATCATTAGGCCCGTACTGTGAGAGCTGCTTGTAGCGGGACTGTACCGGTGCGGTAATATCCCAATCCATGGGCAGTGAAATAACGTTTATATACTGAGTATTCTCCGGCAATAGGGTATCAGCCCATTGATTACGTGAATGGTGTAACTCGTCAACCAGCAGAGGATTTATGCGATTGAGCCTCGCCATGGCACGAAACAGCCCCCGCATTAGAATGCTCTCCCGGACTTTGTCAAACACTCTGGTACCGCATACGATGCCATTGACGCTTACCCACCCCTGTAAATTCTTAAGGTAACTTGCAGTAGTGTGTTTATATAGTAGCCATTTAATTTCAGCGCCACCCCGGCTTATCGAAGCCAGCCAGAAAGGCTCGCTGCTACGGGTCTGCAGATAGTGATGCAAAATATCGCTGTTTTCCTCAATACTCCCCAGGCTTCTGGTGGGTACTACTTCTGCATCAATGCCAAACTGTCTGGCGATCTGGCAAATAAGATTGGCGTCCCCGCCCAGGCCCGGATGCTCTTTGTAATAGAGCCCGGGCACGATCACCAGCCGGGGTGGCTTGTGAATTATCGATGTCGTCAGTGCAGACTGCTCAACCTGTCTGATGAAATCACCATGCCGCACATCGTGGCGCAGACACTGCTCCAGCACCAGCGTTGCTGTATTTAAATCATATTGTTCTGCAAGTGACTTCAATTGTGCCGTCGTCGGCAACTGATCGCTGTACCGCTGTGATAATTCGCCTGCCTGCCGGCTAAGACGGACCCGGTCACCGACCGCACTGAGAAACAAAGTGCGCTTCATTTTTCTTCTGCACGCCAGTCCGACAGACGAGGCAGCGTTTTATAATGATCAAGCCATTGGTATATGGCGGAGTCATACAGAATATAAGGTGATTCAGGATCAAACCTCACACCCGACAGTGCATTTTCATCCTGTGAAATAAATGCACGTATTACCGGCCTGGCCATCGCAAAACGCAGCCGACCGATTAGCTGTTTTACCACGCCACCGGACGGACGCTCCTGCATCACAGATGCATAAACCCGGGTCAGGTGTTCACTGACAGGCATACCGGAGATAAAAACGAAGGTATTGGTTTGCCTGTGTTGTCCAAATAAAATATTAGCGGCCCAGAAATCCGTATCCAGCTCAATGCTGCGCATACCCAGGGCGCGCATTATACGATCACCGAAACGCCGGCCGTTGACACTGGCGTGTACACGTGCGCCCAGATGAACTTTGTGATTCTGGTAGACTGTTAGTGAATCTACGCCACGTTTGTGTACGGTTTCAAAATGCTCGGTATCGAAGCCGAAAATAGTCGGTATGTCATAGCGCATAGGGACATCTGAAGTGTATACGGATGATGTCAGCACCGGCGTTGGTGCGGTAGGCAAGTCAAAAGCGGGTGAATCACCAAAGTAGCCGTGTATAACGCCATTGGCTTCCTGACACACGATGGCCGTCTGGCAGGGGGATTTTGCTTTGCCTGTGTCCGATCTTGCATTGCCGGTGATTTGTCCAGTGGTTGAGAACTCCCAGCTGTGGATCGGACAACGTATACCAGTATCAGTCACAGCTCCCTGACTCAGGTCACCCCCCATGTGCACGCAGTTGCGTTGCATCAGTCCGAGCTGCCGTTGTCTGGTTCGAAACAGTACCAGCCGCCGACCGAATGCCTCGACCTGCACCGAGGTGCCCGGCTTGAGTGATTGACTGGTAGCAAGCGGGTACCAGGATTGTGCTATGTCAGCGTAATTCAACTTGATACTCTGAAGTTAGAGGGGTTACCGGTACTGTCAACCGTGATGGCTTTGCATCGAATTTGGCCATATGCGCCGACTGCTGCAAGCGATGGTATTGATCAGGTGCCAGTTGGTAATCGCGGGGGGTTTGTCCACACCAGCTCATCAGTACATTGATCAATCCGGAGTATTCACCGAGCCCGAACAGCAACCGTGAATCATTCTGCGAGGAAAACCCATTGCTTGCGACAACCTCTCTGATTTGCTGTGTCCAGTCACCGCTATCAACAGCAGGATCATCTGATTTAACTGGAGTGATAGTTACCCGACTGCCTATTGCATCAGTATTGCAACTGCGGCCATCGCCGACAAGATCAAATCCTATCCAGTGGTGATCATGGCTCGCGACATTTTTATATATTGCCGCTTCACTGAACTGGTGTGTAACGATGACATCAGGGTCTCCGTCATTGTCAAAATCAGCGGTAGCAATACCTCGGGATGAATCGTGATTCAGCCAGCCTGCGGCGGCTGCCACATCAACAAAATAACGTCCTTCATTCAACATAACACGGTCTGGCTCATCGGGGAATATACAGCGCCCGCGCAAATCGGCCCACTGATCGGCGTAACCATGTATGTCGGGACCGGTGAGCGCAATTTGATCATTCCAATACCAGTAGTCAGGGCAGCCTTCGTACAAACTATCGTACTTATCACCAACCATTCCGTTTGCCTGCAGCAGATCCTGCCGACCATCGAGGTTCAGATCAGCCGCCGTAGCGCCCCAGCCAAAACGGCGTTCATTCAATGCGTTTTTGCTACTGGCCTGATCGCTTAACGCACGCCATCCCGACGATGCCATGCTGCCATCGTTCATCCACAACAGGCTGCCCTCGGCCTGCAGAGCCTCATGGACATTTGAAACATAGACATCGAGGGAACCGTTGTTGTCAAAATCGGCAACCGAGGCATTCATACCCTTGTAGGTATCCGCACCCGCCTCGCCGGAAAACCGCCCTTTACTGCGAGAAAAATGACCACCGCTGTTTAGAAATAGCTCGTCGGGTCCAAAGTCATTGGCAAGGTATAGATCCGTGTCACCATCGTTGTCGAGATCGCCGGTGCCAATGTCTATTGTCCACCGGTGTCCGCTCAGGCCCGATGCCGTTGTTGTCTGTTTTTCGAATTGTTTACCGTTGTAGCTATAGAAATAATTTTCGCCACCATTATCAGCATCGTGCCAGGTTCGGTGCATAAAATTAAACATGCGGCGATCTTCTTCATCGGCGGCCTGCGGTAAATCGAATATATTGAGTTTCGTCGGCACCGGGTAGTCAGGCAGCCAGGGATTCAGACTGTTGCCCACCAGTAAATCCAGACGCCCGTCATTGTCTGCATCGAAGGCATTGGCCGTCAATGTAACGGAGTAGTCGTCAAGGCCAACACTCGTTGATACATCGGTAAATTCTGCACGCCCGGTTTCCGCCAGATTATTACGCAGCAACAGGTTTTTGCCGTAGCCCATACCAATAAACAGATCGACGTCGGCATCGTTATCATAGTCAAACCATAATGCCGCTGACGGCAGACCGCTTCTCTCGTCTGCCATTCTTTCAGTGATAGCTGGCAGATCAATACGCTTAAACCTGAACTCACCAAGGTTCTTGTACAGCGCCCCGCGTTGTTCGGCGTTCTTTAAAGGGTAAGTCAGGAATATATCCTGAAGACCATCGTTATCGTAGTCGGCAACAGCGACCGCATCGCCAACGGATAAAACCCATTTGGCGATGTGTTGAATTCTGGAGTCAACCAAAGACAACACCTTACCATCAGAGGCCTGCAGTCCAGACTGACTTACGGGAATTGAAACGAGTCTAAAATCGAGCGACCTCTTCAGATCAAACACCTGCAACTGCTGCGAAAAGAACCAGCCACTTACACCCAGCAAGACCACACAAGCCAGACGTTTCATGGCCGCCAGCGGTGCTACCCGGTTTACAGGGTCCGACAACCAGTCTCTGGCGTGCAGCCAGGCAAACCGCAGCGAGAAAAAGATGAATGCGGCATAGAAAAACGTATACAGGCTTTCAAGCGTGTGCAGATAAAAATCGATGCTGACAATGGCAAAGGCGGCGAAAAACTGCGCGCGTCTGCTGACCGGAGAAGTAGCCGGATCGGTAATCATGAAAAAAACAAACAGATAAAATGCCGGCGCCGTTAACGCCCCCATAAACAACACCTGCGGGGGCACATGGTGCTGTGTAAGCCAGGCTCGAACACACAACGCAATGGTGTAGAATCCAAGGAAGGAAAACACCAGAACCAACCGGTTTATTTTTAGAACAAAGGTTACGATGGCAGCGGTAACAATGAACATGGCAATTGCCGGATAGCCACCCCACTGATAAGCCGGCGACACACTCATCATGCTGCCACCCAGCAACAACGCCGAGACAATGCCAAACAAGGCCGGATTGTAGACGTGTCGGCCACGGTAGGTAATCAGGTACTTTGAAGCGATAGCCATAAAGACCGGTATTACAGGCAATAGACTGCCGTGTGCGTAGTTCACCAAGATACTCAGGGACATACCCGTTATAAGTGCGCTAAGCGGAAACAGCCACTGCCGGTTAACCAAACGATAGAGCAGCACATCAATGCTGCAGGCCATCGCAATCACAAAGAGCATCTGCAACGGGCTGCGATTAAAACCGAGCGTGGTAACGCCAAGTACCAGATAGCTGAATAATATCAGCGCAACCGGTATTCGTGGATCACGCAGTTGCGGAAATCGTTCTATCGTCACCATGAGCTACAGTGCTCCTGCCTCAACATGTGGGATTCGCCGGTCCAACTGATCAAAGGCATATTGGTCCTCCGGCCAGTGTACCGCGAATAATTGCCCGGCCGCTTTGATCTGTCGAAATCCATCCAGAACACGGTTCAACGGGTGATCTTCATGCAGGCCGGCAAAACACATTTGCCACGGGCCGTTGCGTCTGCTTGCGTAAATGTGTTCCAGCAAATTACTGAAAACAGTAGCGTCGTCATTTTCAATGGCAACCATACTCAGGTATACACATGCCAGTGACTGCCCCACCGATGGCAATGGCTTGTAGGCGATAATATTTGCCAGCCGGTTGTATAAGGGACGAGCAACTCTCAGCGCAGCAGAGTATTTTTCAATGTGGATCTGTCGCGTTGCACGCTGATCCCAACAGGCCGTGACACCGGTGATTTTGTTACCACACCAGGCAACGGTAAAGTCTTCACAGCTTAAACCGGCCAGACGCCCGTTGTTAAAATCACCAAGATCAAATACCGGGGCAAACTGGTAGCGCTGATTGCAGCGATTAACAAAAGACAACACCGCTTCCATGTCGGCAGGTTGCGGGGTACCAAGGTGCAGCGATGGATCTGATTTAAATTTTCTTTTACGGCCGAATAATATCGCCGGTGTATTAACTCTCCCCATCGCCCGATAGCATGGCAAATTGGCGCGGCCACTGCCAAGAAGTTCCAGGGCTTTCTCGTTGCCGTCGAGAATCATTGTGTAATACAGTGGCAGCGGATCGGCTTCATGCAACTGCTTCAGGTAACGATAACCGCGTGCCAGTAATAATCCACCACGCGCACTGGCATCGCCGCGCAAATCACAGAGATAACCTGTGCGTGCAACACTACCGTTTATATAGGTTGGCAGAGTTGCCCTTGTTCCGATCCCTACTATGGTATTCGATAGTTGATCAGTACAGGTGATTACCTGCGTCTGCGCGCCTTGTAAAAGCGAACCCGCAAAGTAGCCTGGCTCGCGCCTGAAGCTGACCGAAATCGGCCCTTCCATGATGTCCTGAGTCATACGGTGACGAAGCGCGTCGTCGTCTTCTTCAGTGGCTAAAGCAAAACGATAACGACTCATTGGCGCTGTTTTTCCAGATACGCAATGAAGGCTGTGTCGGTGCAGAGCGCCACCGGCTTGATATCACCGATCACCTGTCCTTTGTCAGTTTGCCATTTGATATGAAGCGCGGCCAGATCAGGTATACGGCGCAATTGTACAGGCTGCAGTTGACCCAGTTCGCGTGCGTAGCGGTACTGAGGGTTGTTGCACAGGCGCGTATCCAGTTCAGTTGCGTGATTATTGATGAGTTCAGGCTGATCTGTCTCAGGGTTATGGTCAATGTACAGGCAATAGTGACTACCGGCCGGGGCCAGAATACTCAAACCCGGAATTTGCCTAAGGCAGGCACTGACAAATGATTCTTCAAGTTTCTCACCCGCCAGATCACTGGTGTTACTGGTTCGCCCTGTAAATTCGAGCATCGGTGCCTGCTTGTACATCCCGTGCATTCGCACCTGATCGCCTATGTCATAGCGGTACAGCCCGCAGGCGTTGGTGATCAGAACACGATAGTCGCCCCTGGTCAGGTTTTCCGGCAGCACTATCTGGTTCGAGCTATCAACAAACTCAAAGAAACCACTTTGTACCGCCAGTACCGGCCAGGCTGTGTACGAGAGCGGTATCGTCACCACACCTTCTGTTGCCAATAGCCCTTTGGGCTGAATAGTAACTTCAGGGAACCATTGCTGCAGCCCGGCCGCCGGCCCTGCGGCAGGTCCGTGTGTCCAGCAACTGATGGTATCCAGCTTCGGCCAAAGCATTGCGGTCGACACCGGCAGGTCTGCTCCGGTCACTGACAACGACGCTTGCAGCCGATCAATGGCTTGTTGGTTTTGGACGGGATCCCCCAGCCATTCTATCGCACCAAGCCCGGCCGCCACCGGATTGTCCAGAGTCTTTGACAGCCAGCTTCTATGCACATGCAGGGACCTGAGCAATGTGGTCAGAAACGAAGGGCTCCATACCGAGATCAACCTGAGGTTTTCATTCATCAGCAGGGTTAACAAGGTCAGCTGTTGCCAGTGCTGGTAGTCAGTCGCCTGAGCTATAGCCTCCGCATTCACCATAGTGGCATAGAAATGCGCCTGTAAATCGTCCCGCAGAAATTCCAGATCAGAACCCGCGCCGATACGGGTACCATCTTCAGTGCAATTATCGCTACGGATCGCGGGGCTCACCGACCAATAGGACGGCCCTCGCGACAACGCAGGCCGGGAGTCTATTAAATCAAACAACCAGGGTTCAACAGCGGCTTGCAGTAAACGCAGGGCGGCCGGTGTGTACGGGATGAACTTACTGCCGCCACTGCTGCCGCCGGTAGGCTCGTAAAATAATACCGACTCCGCAAGCAGCGATTTCTCGCCGCTCATTTGTGAACGCATATAGGGCTCTATTGAATCATAAGTTTGTATCGGCACTTGCGCCTGAAAGGCCTGCAGCGGGTTATCTGCATTTAGTATGTCTTCAAATCCGTAGCGTCGACCAAAGTCAGTAGTACGGTTATCTTTTAGAAGATCTGCCAGAATATCGTTCTGGCTATTGCGCACATTCATACAGGCGTGCAGCAGCCGCTGATGTGTTGATTTCGTTTGCGCGGCAATTTTTAACCAGGCATCCTGCATCAGCTTAATCCGCGTTCAAACGCGGTACGCGCGCGACGTGTCAGATTGTCCGCACACAACTCTGTCAGACAGACTAATTCGTGTCCGAGATGAAAGCCTGGATTTCGCGCCAGAAAGTAGGCCACCTCAGGCCGTGATTTTACCCGCTCCGGAATGTCTGCCCAGCCTTCAGCAAGATGCCCATGAGATTCCGGAAATACAATACAACCTGTATCTTTGTTGTAGGCCTTGTTAAATTTTTCACTTGCCAGTCCATGCGACAAAGATTGCAAATTTATCGACGGGTAATCCTTACCCGTATCATCTCTTGCACACTCTGATGTTAGCTCGGGTGCGGCCGGGTAGTATTTTTTCGTAAACACCGACAGATAGCGGTATGTTCTATATCCCTTAACAATAAGCAACCAATACAGCGGAAGATCCGGGTGTTGAGCTTTAAACCGGCCCGCCTGCTCTATCCATGCAATCGGCAGCGTCTGTTGCCCCCAGTAATCGTGTTCAATGATGGTGTCACCGGAAAACAGCACCTGTACGGTTGCCGGTATATTTAACGGGCTGACCATAGTGTGAAAATATCTGGCTATTGTGCTGAAACCGCGAATACGGTTCTGCTCATCAAACAACAGCACAACGTGCGTTTTGCAGTTGAGATCGGCGAGAAATCTTTGCCGTGATGTGGCCTCATAGTAGCGGTTGTAAATGGCAAACATACCATCCTCAATGCCCGGCGCCAGGTGATCAAGCGTCTGAATTTGAGCTCTAAGTGCGCGGCTCATGCCACTGTCTCATCTGGTAAATGATAACACCCCAGGTTGTTGCCACCACCACAGCAGTGATGCTAAGCATCAGCCCGTGCGATGACTCCATTGGCAGAAAAAATATTTTTCCATCGGCACCGGTGACATTGCGCAAATAGTTGGCAAACACGGCTTCCATCAAAAACAAAAATGCACTGAAAATGAAGTAGCCATGCAACCAGCCTGGCAAGGTTGTGCCTTGTTTTTTTGCTACCTGTGATCTTAACACTACCGACAATAAACCCGGCGACATCAACATCAGGCCGATGGCCAGACACAACAAGGCACTGAAAATATCATGACCAATTCCGTAGATGTGCAGCCATGTTTGCGTTACATACATCATAGGTAGTTCAACTAGTGCGCGCACTATCATATTGATCAGCACTACGGCAAATAACTGCCTGACCATTGTCGGTAGTGATTTGTCAGCGCTGTAGATCGCAGGCAGCACATACCAGTAAAACAACACAGTGAACAGCCATGCCGTCTTGACCGCAGGTACAGACCCGCCTTTGATAGCTCCGCTATTTTGCAGATAGTGAAAACCAATCGCCAGCATGATCATGGTTACCACACAGATTGTTATTAATCTTTGCAAGTAAAAGCTATAGAACAAGGTTGATGGTTTCAGGTGGCGCCTCTGATGGCAATGGTTCGCCTTTTTCAATGCTGTTTCGCCACTGCACAATATGCCGATATAAAAGATCCTGGGGTATCACTCTATATCGCCTGCCACCGAAACGATCGATATTGGCTTGTTGTTGCCTGACTATTTCAACATCCTGTTTAATAATTCGCATCGACAGCGGCTTGAAGAAGAATCTAACCAGCCTGCCAAAAGATCCAAAGCGAAAGGTAACCACCGTGTGCACACGCGTTTGCGTTTCGTTTACCGGCGTACAACTCGAGGTAATAACGTAATACCGGCTGTCCGAAAAATCGTAGTCTACCCGACTGGTTGCCGGTGCAATAAAGCGGTCGATATGCCTCATGGTAGATTTTTTTCTGGTCAACAGCGACCAGACAACACTCTGCTCTCTGGGTTCATCAAAGTATTCTGCTTCTGCACCGTCCCAATTGATGCGAACCTCCGCCTTAACCTGTTTTAGCGTCGGTGTTCTAAACCAGTGACGGTGGACAAAGGTGGCGTGCGGGCAATCGAGAAAATTCTCCAGACAAGTGTCTACCGGTGCGTCGAACAAGGTATCCATTGTGAAAGAAGTCCAGCCGGGCTCCTGCATGTGCGCAAATGGCTGAGGTTTTTCAGTGGCCGGCTGATGTGACAGACAAAACCAGATATAGCCGTCTTGCTCGACACAGGGCCACGAGTCCACGGCTATGTTGATAGAAGCTGTCTTTGTCGCATCTGTGCTGACTGGAGTTGTGGCAGCACTGCTTGCCGGACAAACCGGAAGCACTGCCAGCGAGCCGTCGGTGTCGTATGACCAGCCGTGATAAGGACACACCAGCAGACCCTCGCGCACGGCCCCTTCAGACAAGGGTGCATTGCGATGAGCGCAACGGTCAATTAACACCGCAGGCTTATCGTTGCGGCCTAGAAACGCCACCAGCGGCTGCTCGAAGGCCGTAAATGCTACTGGCCCACGCTGAATGTCAGCGGCCTTACAGGCGATGTACCAATAATCTTTTAGCAATTTATTTATACTTCGTTTGTCTCAACACCATTTTGCGGTTTGAGCCGCCAAATGGCTACTTACAACGCTGTCAAGAACCCCGGGGTTATGATGGAGCAGTGCCAGCCTCTCAGGTCAACTGCCGGGTGGCCGCCACAGCTAACCATCACCAATTAAGTGCAATTACCCACAATCCAGAAGATACAAAAAAATGCCGGATACTATCTGGTCGCCGGCATTACCTTTGCGCTCGTGTACGGCGTGCTTAACTATTGGACGGCACAGCGACCAGAAAAAGTGCGACTGTACCTGGACTGGGAGGTCCAGCTGCCATTCATCCCGGGTTTTATCTATGGCTATCTGTCCGTCATTTTACTGTTTCTGTTGCCGCTGTGCTCACTGACTGAGCGTCAGATTCGCGCGCTCTGTGTGGCTTTTGTAACGGCGACGATAGTAGCAGGCGCGATATATTTCGTCCTTCCAGCCGAACTGGCACATCAACGGCCGGCGATGCTGCCGGAACCGCAACTGCTGTACGGTATCCTCTATACCCTGGCACTTCCGCACAACCTTTTCCCGTCACTACACATCACCTACAGCACGTTAATTTTGCTGGCGATCGCAAATCAGGAAGCGAACACCGCGTGGTCAACTATTGCTGTTGTGTGGATGCTGATTATTGTCCTGTCAGTGGTCCTGATCAGACAGCATCAACTGATCGACATTGCAGGTGGCTGGTTACTCGGCTGGCTGACGTATCGTTTTGTTTACCAGCCGCTGAGCAAGTCGGTGTGAATACACTTTGTCATTTAGTCTGTTGATGATGGCAGGTGACGGGTGAAGGGCGACGAGTGCCTTTAAAGGAAGACCGTTGCATCAGACGCTTAATAGACTGAGCGGAACTTTCATACACTGGAACCCTGCGCACTACGAGGATCAGTATGAGTGTGTCCTTGTCACGCGTCAGGTTTCCCACAGTCTCCAGTCGTCGGCTGAGATTCGGTCTTCTTTATCAGTCCACTTCTTGTAAGGGCGAAAAGTAATGTTCCGTACATCCGCTATGTGCCCAAACCGGCCAGTCGTGCTCAAACAGTAATAAATGTAACTAAGTTAAAGCGGACAATCCAACCCAGTCTGGACCGCCTCAATACTATGGCAACTGTGCCCGAGTGCGACTGTATCTCTGATATTCCTCTTGTGTCATCCAATACCATTTATTTGATACTTGTCCCAATTTCATACCATGTGCCTCCGGATCTAGACCAACCACGTTTAGAAACTTTCTCAACGAGTATAGATTCGGTTCGTTGTCATCGATCTTTTCACGGTCTGGTAGATTGCTTTCCAACCGATCAACCGTGTCCGCCATATCCTTTAGTGTTTCTTCAACGTCTGGAGGCAGATCAAGCGGTAGAGTGGTTCCTGATAGAAACAA
>CAKZVB010000097.1 GCA_937922015.1 uncultured Granulosicoccaceae bacterium | reverse complement strand
ACCAAACCCAATATTGCCATCGATGAGGCGGCACCGGCTACGTAGGTAAACGCCGCGGCACGCAGCATTGATCTGGCGCCATTGTATTCGTTTTGATCTACCATGTTTAATCGGGTTAGCTCTTCGAGAGCACGCTTGCTGGCATCGAACTCGATAGGCAGAGTTAACACGGGCATCAACATGCCAAGTAGTAACATGGATAGTCCGGTGTTCATCAGTAGAGAATTGCCGAGCATGCTGGCACCGATGGTCAGTACCAGCCCGAATTGATTACCCACAACGGCAAGTGGCATCATTACCGCCTTAAGTTTTAGAAAACTGTAGCCTTCTTTGTCCTGAATAGCGTGTCCGCATTCGTGGGCGGCCACGGCGATAGAGGCGACACTGGGTTCGTTGTTTATACCCTGTGATAAACGCATCAGTTTTTGACTTGGGATATAGTGATCACTCAATTGTCCCTCCGAGATCTCCAGTGTTACTTGTTGCAGATCATTGCTGTCCAGAATCTGCCTTGCCACCGTGTGTCCGTTAAGCCCGGCTTTATTGGGTATTTTGCTCCATTTTGCGTAGGTGCGGGTCATCCAGGTTTTCACCAGCAACGATGCGATAAACGAAAGTACAATAATTATTAAGAACATAATTCGACAAGCCAGGTTACTGATGCGGATATTTATTGGTCTTTAATGGTCGTATTTTACTTCAGCGACTTCAATTAGCGGAATTTTATTTGTGACATTTCAAGCCAGTTCGAAGATCGCCAGTATCACATTATTGATATTGGCAGAGATTGCAGCAATGACTCTGTGGTTTGTGTCTGCGGCGATTATTGGCGATATGCATCGTGAGTCTGCCATATCCCCGGCTGCGCAAGCGGCGTTGTCTTCAGCGGTTCAGGGCGGTTTTGTAATTGGCGCTTTGCTGTCCGCTGTTAGTGGTGTAGCAGACAGGTTTCAGCCCCGGTATGTTTTTGCCGTTTGTGTGGCGTTTGCGGCAGCCTGCAACATGTTGCTGCTTATTGCACCGATAGGTGGCCTGTTTGCGATTGTATTGCGCGCTTTGACCGGCGCTTTCCTGGCTGGTGTGTATCCGGTAGGAATGAAGATCGCTGTAGGGTGGGGGCAGCGGGATCGCGGGTTTCTGGTGGGCTTGCTTGTCGGTGGGCTGACCCTTGGTTCGGCAGCACCGCATTTACTGGCCTGGCAGGGTGGTGCACAGTGGCGTCTCACGGTGGTGGTAACTTCAGTGCTGGCAGTTAGTTCAGCGCTGCTGGTGTTGATGACCCGCAATGGTCCCTTTCATGTGACAGCGGCCCGGTTTAATGCAGGCACCATCAAGATGGCGTGGACCAACAAGAGGGTACGCAAGGCCTATATTGGCTATTTGGGCCATATGTGGGAGCTCTACGCGATGTGGGCCTGGATAGGCCTGGCGCTTGCGGTCAGTTTTGCCCACCAAATGGCCGAAACCGAGGCTTCGCAACTGGCAAAGCTGGTGGCATTCAGCGTAGTTGCTGCCGGTGCGTTTAGCTGTGCGCTGGCCGGGTGGGTGGCAGATCGAATTGGCAAGGCAGAACTGGCCATTATCGCGATGGCCGTCAGTGGAACATGCGCAATTCTCTTTGCGATGAGCTTTGGTGGTAGCGTAACCGTGACTATAGTAGTGTCGTTAATCTGGGGGATTTCAATTATCCCGGACTCGGCGCAATACTCGGCACTGGTGGCCGACTATGCCCCCGCGGATGCTGTCGGGTCGTTATTAACGTTTCAGACAGCACTGGGTTTCGCATTGACCACGATCACAGTTCAGGCGGCACCAGTCGTCGCAAACAAGCTGGGTTGGCCGCTGCTAATGGCGATGTTGGCGATTGGGCCCGTCGTCGGGATTTTCGCAATGATCGGGCTGCGAAAATCAGCAGAGAGCGGTAAATCAGTTGAACGGGCGTAAGTTCACGTTTTAAGTCTTTGTGGTAATTACGATTTCTCCGTAAATCCCTGTCAATTATAAAAAATTGTCAAATGCAGCTGAAATCATCCTATTCAGAAGTCCCGGCGGAAAGAACAGCCGAACCGGCTCAATATCCCTTGTGCCATGCCGATGTGAAACATGGGGAGAAATTTCTTTCAGACAAAGTCAACCAGTACTGGCCAACGGTGTAAAGTAAATGCCTTTTGAATTACCGCTGAAGAGCGATGTCGGCAACATGGATGTAACATTTGCGTCGATGGAGCATAAATTCAGCCACGCGAGTATAAAAAAGCGCCTGGTAATATTGTCGGCGCTTGTCATCATTGTGGCGGCTATGGCAGGCGTCGCGGTACTCTTTACCCTGCTTAATTTGTCGTGGTCAAAGAGCCAGCTTGCGATGGTGGCCGGAGGAATTACCGGTACGCTCATCGTGACTATCGGAATACCGATGATTCTTTTTCAAAAGAAAAGTCTGGACGCCTACAACCTGATGATGAATGCGCTCAACGTGGTAGACGCACCATTAACCCTGTTTGATAGTAACCGCCGTATTGTTCAGTTCAACGATGCAGCAAGGCGCTTTCACGCTGAACGTGGTTCAAAGATCTCTGTTGGTCTTTCAGAGAGAGAACTGATCGCTCAATCGGCAACAGTCTATGTTGAAAAACCTGCAAACTGGAGCCGGTGGATTGAAGATGAGTTAGTGAAACGGCAGGAGCAAATAGAGTCCGGCAAGCCGGTGACAGTCTTTACCAGGAAAACCAACCGCTACCATCAGGTGTTACTGGCTGAGCTCGATACCGGTCATCTGGTGGACATGCGCTCGGATGTCACGGAACTAAAGAACAAAGAAATAGTGCTCGCGGAGCGAGAAGAGGAGCTGGAAAAATCCCGCAACGAAGCGCAGGCTTCGAATCGTGCGAAGTCTGAATTTTTAGCCAACATGAGTCATGAAATCCGCACACCGATGAATGGCGTGATTGGCATGACCGAGCTTTTGCTGGATAGTGATCTTACCAGCGAACAGCGAATGTATGCGTCAACCGTTTCAAAATCCGGCTTGGCCCTGCTGACTATTATCAATGATATTCTGGACTTTTCCAAAATTGAAGCCGGCAAGCTGGAGCTCGATCTAAGCCCGTTTAATATGCGTTCTGCGCTCGATGATGTTGCCGCGTTGCTGGCTACGCGTGCACATGCAAAGGGTATTGAGCTGGTGATGGATTTTTCGATCGATCTGCCGGACAGATATGTAGGAGATGCTGGCAGGTTGCGCCAGATAATGACTAACCTGACTGGAAACGCTATCAAGTTTACCGAAACTGGCCATGTGGTGGTTTCGGTGGTAGGCGGCGTTACCGATGATATGGCAGAACTTACGTTTAGTGTGCGTGACACAGGGATCGGGATCCCGGCTCACAAGCAGGCGGCTGTGTTTCGTGAGTTTGAGCAGGTGGACGGTGCTTCCAATCGCAAGTATGAAGGCACTGGACTAGGGTTGGCGATATCGCGAAAACTGATTCGTCTGATGGGTAGTGAAATACAGCTCCACTCGGTGGAGGATGAAGGATCTGAATTTTTCTTCACAGTGGTTCTGCCTGTCGATACCTCAGAGATACAAATTGAAGATAATGTGGTTGATATCGATTTTACCGATCGTACATTGTTGATTGTTGATGATCTTCCGATAAACAGGGAAATTCTCAGCAGGCAGGTAGAGAGTTGGGGTATGTCTACGGTGGTTGCCGCAAGTGGCAAGCAGGCGTTGAGTATTGCGCGTGAGCAGCAGCAATCCGGTAATCCGATTGAAATCGCTATTTTCGACTTCCAGATGCCGGGTATGGACGGGCATGAGCTTTGTCGTCATTTTAAAAACGATGAATTATTAAGCAGCATACCTGTGTTGTTGCTATCGTCTGTCGATCAGTCTACGCAACGGGATAAGGTTCGACAGCTTGGCTTTGCGGATTGCATGATAAAGCCAACGCGTGCCGATGTTTTAAGAAGTACGGTTTCCAAGGTCTTGTCTCTTGGCTTGTCCCAGGCTTCGCTTAACGAAGATAGTGGTCTGCCGTCGAAAAGGCAGCAGCTGGACCGGGAGGTTGCGTCAAACGCGAAAAAAATACTGGTGGTGGAAGATAACGAAATTAACCAGTTGGTTATTTCCAGTATGCTGGACAGTGAAGTGTTTGAGCTGGAAATTGCGGAGAACGGGGAGCTTGGTTTCGAGGCATTTAAACAATTTCAGCCGGATCTGGTGTTTATGGATGTCTCTATGCCGGTGATGAATGGTTTTGACTCTACAGCGTTGATTCGTGCATTTGAAAGTGAAAATAGTACAAAACATTGTCCGGTAGTAGCATTGACTGCGAATGCGATGCAGGGTGACAGAGAGAAATGTCTTGAAGCCGGTATGGACGATTTCATGAGCAAGCCCGTAATCATGAATGATCTGTTTTGTATAATCGAAAAGTGGCTTGACGACCCACAAGCCACTGTAAGTAAAGCGGCCTGACCAGAACAGCAAGTAGTATCTGCAAGCGGTAAGCCTGGCGGAAAATCGATCAGAGGTTTGGAATTCCGGTTTTAGCTCCCGGTTTTATCTGAAGTGTTAATTCTGGCATGATGAAGGACATTCAGATAGAAAAAGCAGAACATGTCCGAGATAATATTACATCAGTACCCGCAATCACCAGTCGCTGAAAAAGTCCGTGTAGGTTTTGGTATCAAGAACCTCAGCTGGCGATCTGTAGAAATACCCCGCATACCTCCCAAGCCTGATTTAATACCACTTACCGGTGGCTATCGTCGAACCCCGGTGATGCAGATTGGTGCAGACATCTATTGTGACAGCCAATGTATTCTGCGTGAACTTGAAAAGCGATATCCTCAGCCCGGTTATTACCCGGCGGCGGATCATTATAGCGGTGGTCTGTCCTGGGGCATCTCGCGCTGGACAGACGATCGGATGTTTGCACAGTCGATAAAACTGGTGCTGGCCGGTGCAGGTGATCAATTACCGGCTGACTTTGCCGAAGATCGTGGCAGGCTTTACTTTGGTCCGGAGTGGCAGGCTGAACTGAAAGCTGCACAAAATGAAATTGGACATGTCAGTGCGCAAATGCGCGGGCAGTTTGCGTGGCTTGACGACTGGCTGGCCGGGCAACGGCAATACTTGTTAGGAGATGAGCCAGGCGTTGTCGATGCATGTGCCTACTATCTTGTGTGGTTTGTTCGTGGTCGCTGGGCAGGTGGTCCGGGCTTACTGGCCGAGTTTGAACATCTGCAGGCGTGGGAGCAGCGTGTACAATCCGTTGGACACGGTTCATTGCAAGAACTCGATGCAAAGGAAGCGCTGGAAATTGCCTTCAACAGTGAAACTGTTACATCGGAGTGTGGTGATAGCCATGATCCACAGGGGCTGTCCCCGGGCATGACCGTAACAATCAAACCGGACATCGACGGTGGCGAGGTGGCGGTAACTGGTCGTGTCCATGCGGTCAGCAGCGATACCATTGCGTTGCTCAGAGAAAGCGAACAAACGGGACAGGTTTGTGTGCACTTTCCGAGAGTAGGCTATCGTGTAGATATTGTTTAGCGCAGCAGCGTAGCTGTATAACCCGCCCACAAAGACATGACTAGTGAGAGAGGTTTGATTGTAGCGGTCACTATTTTGGGGTAAGTAGCGATATTATGGATGCAATTCCTACCGCGGTAACTGGTAACGGTATGGCGGTTACTTACTATTGGCCTGTTCTTAGCTGGTCCTGGCTGGCCTCACCTCAATTGTGAATCCCGGATTCCATGAATAATTCCGCACTCCCTTCGCTTTACAGGCGCACCGTTTTAGAGCATCCGCTCGTGGTGATAATCCTGCTGGTGCTGACGCTGGCTTTTTTTGCAGTGCAGGCGCGGCACTTTAAGCTCGATGCTTCCGCAGATTCCCTGTTACTGGAAGATGATAAGGATTTACAGCTTTATCGGCAGGCGCAGGAGCGTTATCACTCGCAGGATCTGCTGGTGGTCACCTATACACCGGATGACGACTTATTCAGTGATCCATCCTTACAGCAGCTTAAGTCTCTGCGTGATGAGTTAACACCTGTCTCATCGGTCGATTCTGTGTTCAGCCTTCTCGAGGTGCCGTTACTGACCAGTTCAGGCATCAGTTTGTCTGAATTAACTGCATCCGTTCCGACTCTTGAAACTCATCCGGAAACTGATCGCGCAAAGGTTAAAACTGAAATATCACAGAGTGCTGTTTTCGGCGGCCTTATTTTAAGTGACGACGGTGGCACTACAGCGCTGTTGCTGAGTCTGAAAGACAACCCTGAGTTGGAAGCGCTCTATAAACAGCGATCCGAACTTCGATTAAAAGAGTTGCAGGATGCCCTGAGCGCCGATGAGGCGGTGCAGTTGGATGTTATCAATCAACAGTATGACTCTGCACGGGCGGTTTTCGACGGCCAGCGCCATGACGATATCGCGTCGATCAGAACCATTCTCGACAAATACCGAAGTAATGCGCGCCTGCATCTTGGGGGTGTACCGATGGTAACTGATGACATGATCAGTTATATCGCCCGGGATCTGATCACTTTCGGTATGGGCGTGCTGCTATTTATCGTACTGATATTGTCGTTGATATTTCGTCGGCTGCGCTGGGTAGCATTGCCGATCGCCAGTTGCTTTTTCGCCGGCCTTACGATGGTCGGGTTGCTCGGTATGATGGGCTGGAAGGTGACGGTGATATCGTCGAATTTTATCTCGCTGATGTTAATACTGACGATGTCGATGAATATGCATTTGATTGTGCGCTATCGGCAGTTGCGTATCGATGAGCCATCGAACAGTCACGTAGATCAGGTGTGGTACACGGTGCGACGCATGTTCTGGCCATGTTTGTACACATCACTGACGACGATAATCGGTTTTAGCTCTCTGGTATTCAGTGGCATCAAACCGGTGATCGACTTTGGCTGGATGATGTCTATCGGATTGGGTATTACCTTTTTAACGTCGTTTTTACTTTTTCCGGCACTGCTGGTGCGTATTGGTCCATTGGCCAATGATGCCAGCGCTGATAAACCAGTCAGGGCGACAGCAGTGCTTGCCCGGTTTACGCAGAATAACGGCGTGTTGGTGTTGGGTATGGCTATGGTGATCGCCGTTCTCAGTGCGATCGGCGTTTCGCGATTGCAGGTTGAAAACAGTTTTATCAACTATTTTCGCGATCACACAGAGATCTATCAGGGGATGAAACTGATCGACGACAAACTGGGTGGCACCACGCCGCTGGATATATTACTTGATCTGACAGAGGAAGAAGACGAGGAGTGCGCCGATACCTCAGAGATGGATGAAGATGAAAAGGACTACTGTGAAGAGCTTGAATTAATGAAGGAAGATTCAGATCCTGCGGATCTGTGGTTTACGCCATTCAAGATAGATCGCATAACTCAGGTGCACGACTACCTGGAATCGTTACCTGAAGTCGGTAAAGTGTTGTCACTTATCTCAATTCTGCGAGTGGGCGAGACAATAAATGACGGCAAGGAGTTTACACCGTTTGAGTTAGCGATTCTCTACAAGAAGATACCGGCTGATATTCGCGAGCAAATGATTGAACCCTATATTTCAATTGATACTAACGATGCCCGGGTATCCCTTAGAATACTCGATTCACAGCCTGATCTGAGAAGAAAAGAACTGTTGGAAAAAATTCGCAGTGACCTGCAGTCCGAGTTGGATATACCGGCAGAGAAAGCCACCGTAAGTGGTATTCTGGTGCTTTATAACAACATGCTGCAAAGTTTGTTTCAGTCACAGATTCAGACAGTTGGTGCGGTGTTACTTGGTATAGCGTTGATGTTTGTCGTACTCTTTCGTTCGATACCACTGGCGATTATCGGGATTATTCCAAATGCACTGGCAGCCGCTTTTGTGCTGGGCATCATGGGGTTGGCGAAAATACCGCTGGATATGATGACAATAACCATCGCCACCATCACGATCGGCATAGCGGTAGATAATAGTATTCATTATATATATCGATTTAGAGAAGAATATCAAAAGCAGCAGGACTATAATCTGACGATGAATATTTGCCACGCCAACATTGGCAGGGCGGTGTTGTACACGTCAATAACCATCATTTTCGGTTTTTCGATTCTGGTGTTTTCAAACTTTATCCCGACAATCCTGTTTGGTTTGTTAACAGCGCTGGCGATGTTTGTTGCGCTGCTTGCCGTACTGACGCTGCTGCCAAAACTGATCACGCTTTGGAAGCCGTTTTGAACATTCCGGAGCTGCGTTAGGAGTGAACCCGGTTCGGGTCTGAGTTGCCCGGGATGCTGACAACATCGCGCCGGTTTCAGCGGTTGTTGACAATGCATGTATGAAAGGTGCGGCCCTGATTTTTGAAATCATGCCTCGATGCGGTGCTGTTTTTGCGGCATTTTCGATCAGCGTATGTTTAAAAAATTGAAAGCGCAAAGTAATACCGTAGCGACGCTTGAGCAAATACGGTTTGAGTCGAAGCAGGAATTAGGTCAAGCTTCTGGAAATTGAACAACTAACCGAGAAATCCGCGTGTCCGTTAACGATAAAATTGTCAGTGATCTGGTTGCCAATAAGGTAGAGTTTGTCACTACGGTGCCTTGTAAGCAGTTGGCCGGTGTGATTGACAAGATCGATGCCTGTGAGGATATCTACCACATACCCTCGAACAAAGAAGACGAAGGCATGGGTCTGTGCGCCGGTGCGTTCATGGGGGGCAAGCGGCCGGCCATTATTATGCAGAACACCGCCATTGGTGTGACGATAAATACCCTGGTGACATTGACCCAGTATTATCGAATGCCACTGCCTATGTTAATCAGCTACCGTGGAGAACTCGGTGAACCGGTAGCCTGTCAGGTTGAGATGGCGGTGCACACCAAGGCGTTACTGGCGCAGCTGAATATTCCCACCTATCACTTTCACCATGAAGACGATGTCAATGAATTCGATGCTATTCTCAAGCATACCTTTATGTGTAATAAGCCGGTTGCCATCCTCACTGATGCATCTTTCTGGAAGGGGTATTAATCATGGTTAGATCAGACGTTTTAAAAAACCTGATACCAGTTATCTCTGATCACTTTGTGGTCTGCAACATTGGCTTACCCAGCCAGGAGTTGCACATGCTTGATGATCAGTCGACTAACTTCTACATGCTGGGCACCATGGGGCTGGCCTCTTCAATAGGCCTGGGTCTGGCGTTGTCGCAGAAACAAAAAGTAATTTCAATCGATGGAGACGGTTCTGTGCTGACGAATTTCGGTACCCTGCCGACGATAGCAAATAACGTTGCTGACAATTTCATCCTGTTGATTATTGATAATGGCAGCTACGGATCAACCGGGGATCAGCCTACCTATGCAGGCAAGAAAACTTCTCTGACAGCGGTGGCGACGGCCTGTGGCTGTGACAACGTTGTAGAGTGTCAGGCTGAAGATGCTGTGCAAGTTGTGCAAGCGGCGATTGACAGTAACAAAATGACTATTATTGTGTGCAAGTGTGAGTCTGGAAACGTTAAAGTGCCGGTCATACAGATGGATCCTGTGGTGATTCGTGATCGTTTCATGACAGAGCTTTCGAAACGCAACAGCTAGTCGGCACAGGTAAGTCTGTTGTTATGGTAGATATACACACTTGTACCGATGCAAGAGACATCGCCAGAAAACGCCTGCCATGGATGGTGTTTGACTATATTGATGGTGCCGCCGGGGAGGGTGCAGGCGAGCAACTCAACCGCGATGCGATACGCGATATCCGCTTGCAGCCGCGGGTATTGAATAACGTTGAGCATCGCAGTCTTGCGGTTGAGTTGTTCGGTAAGTCTGCCGGACTGCCGTTTGGTGTCAGTCCGATGGGCATGTGTAATTTAGCAGCGCCCGGTGCTGATCTCATGCTTGCGCGTCTGGCCCGTGAGCACACAGTGCCGGTGGGCGCATCGACGGCGGCTTCTACCTCCCTTGAGAATATTATCGCGCAAGCTGAAGGCAATGCCTGGTTTCAGCTTTATTTCAGTGGCAATGAACAATCGTCCGAAGCCTTGCTTGATCGAGCCAAAGCCGCAGGTTATGAGACGCTGGTATTAACCGTCGATGTACCTGAAGTGGGTCGCAGACCACGTGAACTGAGGCGCGGCTTCAAAATGCCTTTCAAGATAGGGCCTGCCCAGTTTATCGACTTCGCCATGCATCCTCACTGGTCACTCAATGCATTGTTTAAGGGCCGACCGGCGCTGGCTAACTTTGGTGGCAGTTATGGTGAATTTGATCGAACGGCAAGTCGCGCCGGTGCCGACTGGGATCTTCTGCAGAGACTGCGTGACAAGTGGCAGGGCAAGCTTGTGCTGAAAGGTGTGTTGAGCGTGCAGGACGCACTTAGAATTAAAAGCATGGGCATAGATAGCATTCAGGTATCCAGTCATGGTGGACGCCAGCTTGATGGAGCGCTGCCAGCAATAACCGCGTTGACTAATATACGCGCGGCGCTCGGAGGTGATTACCCGTTGTTTTTTGACAGCGGAATCCGCAGTGGCGAAGACATTGTCAAGGCGTATGCCGCTGGCGCGAATTTTGTTTTTATCGGTCGGCCGTTTCTATATGCGATCGCTGCAGCGGGTGAGCGTGGACTGGCACAAATGACTGATGTGTTTAGTCAGGAGGCAAGCATTGCGCTGGCGCAGCTTGGCCTTTGTGATATGCAATCTGTTAACAGCAATGTTATAGCCGGTCATTCGTAAGGCCCACTGACGACAGATCTTGTCGTCAGTGGGCGCATAAGTGTGCTGCCACTGGCAGCAGGCATACAGATCTAGTTTAATCGTTCAAAAACGGTACTTATGCCTTGCCCCATACCGATACACATGGTGGCCAGTCCGAGTTCTCCGTCGTTTTGCTGCATCACATTGAGCAGTGTTGTGCTAATGCGTGTACCGGAACAACCGAAAGGATGGCCCAGTGCAATAGCGCCGCCGTGAAGGTTAACCTTGTCTTCCATCTGCTCCAGTAATTTTAAGTCTTTGAGTACCGGGAGCGCTTGCGCTGCGAACGCTTCATTGAGTTCGACATGGGAAATATCCTCTATGGTGAGTCCGGCTCGTTGCAGGGCTTTTTGCGTGGCAGGCACGGGACCGTAGCCCATGATCGCCGCCGGACAGCCAGCGACTGCCATTGCGCGTATACGCGCGACAGGTTGTGCGCCAATTTCGCGGGCCTTTGCTCCGGACATCAGCAGCATGGCTGAAGCCCCGTCGGAAATAGCAGACGAGCTGCCTGCGGTGACGGTGCCAACCTTTGGTACGAAGGCCGGCCGTAGCTCTGACAGAGACTCTGCGGTGACGTTTTCGCGTATTACTTCATCGGTTTCAATGAGCTTTTTAAATCCGTTTTCATCGTGGCCTTCAATAGGGATGATTTCGTTTTCAAAGCCACCGTTAAGAGTGGCCGCATGTGCTCTTTGATGTGAGCGGGCGGCAAACTGATCTTGTTGTTCGCGACCGATGCCATGCATTTTAGCCAGCATCTCTGCGGTGACGCCCATCATCATAGATGCTTTGGCCACATGCTTGCTCATGGCCGGGTGCAGATCGAGGCCGTGTAACATCTGCACGTGCTGCATGTGTTCAACACCCCCGGCGATAAACACATCTCCATAGCCAGTCATAATGCCCTGTGCTGCGGTATGCAGCGCTGACATGGATGATCCACAAAGCCGACTGACCGTCTGGCCGCCGACAGATTCCGGCAGATCAGAGCGTATAACCACACCGCGGGCAATATTAAATCCCTGCTCCAATGTCTGATTTACACAGCCCCAGATTAGATCTTCAACGTCTTGCGGGTTAACTTCAGGATGTCTGTCGAACAGAGCGCGGACAAGCGTTGCTGATAAGTCTTCAGCGCGTACGTTAACGAAGCCGCCGTTTTTTGAGCGACCCATCGGTGAGCGTACACAGTCTACGATCACAACATCGTTGGCATTGTATTTCATGGTAGTCGCTCCGTTATGCCTTGGCTTGAGGGAAGAATGTCTGGCCACTTTCTGCCATCTTTTTCATGCCGTCGGTCGGGTGATATAACGGCCCCAGATCTGCGTATTGCTCACACATGTTGCAGAAATTGGCGAGCCCGATAGTGTCCATATAGTGCAATACGCCGCCACGGAACGGTGGAAAACCAATACCGTATATCAGCCCCATGTCTGCATCGGCCGGGCCGCTGACTATTTTCTCTTCGAGACAGCGTACGGTTTCTATGCACATAGGTATCATCATGCGTTCTACTATCTGATCGTCGCTAAGTTCGCGTTGTTCAGTGATGGCCGGGGCAATAATTTCTGCAACACCTGCGTCAGGCAGCTTCTTTGGCTTGCCTCTCTTATCGGTTTCATATCGGTAAAAACCCTTTGCGTTCTTCTGCCCGAAGCGTTCTGCCTTGTACAGCAGATCAGCGGCACTTTGGTTTTCGTACTTCATACGATCCGGGAAACCTTCTGCCATTACGGCACTGCCGTGATGACCTGTGTCGAGTCCGACGACATCAAGCAGGTAGGCCGGACCCATCGGCCATCCCCAGCGCTCCATTAGTTTGTCTACACGGGTGAAATCTGCGCCATGTGCCAGTAGCATGCTGTGGCCGCCGAAGTAGGGGAATAGTACCCGGTTGACGAAAAAGCCCGGGCAGTCGTTGACGACGATTGGAGTTTTACCAAGCTTGCGTGCATAGCTGACTGTGGTCGCAATGGTGGCTTCACTTGATTTAGCACCGCGAATTACCTCAACCAGTGGCATAAGATGCACGGGGTTAAAGAAATGCATGCCGCAGAAATTTTCCGGTCTTTTTAAGCCCTGAGCCAGCAGATCAATAGAGATAGTCGAGGTGTTGGACGTGAGTACTGAAGTGTCGGGAATAATGCCTTCAACTTCGGCCAGTACCGATTGTTTAATTTTCGGATTCTCAACAACGGCCTCGACCACCAGGTCGACATCACCGAAGTCACCATAGCTAAGTGTCGGTACGATATTGTGCATAGCTGCTGCCGCCTGAGCTTGATTGTATCGGCCGCGCTTTACCTGTTTAAAAAACAGCTTATCTGATTCGGCCAGGCCATCTTCCAGTGCAGCGTTATTAATGTCTTTCATTAGAATAGGTACGCCACTTGAGGCAGACTGATACGCTATACCGCCACCCATGATGCCAGCGCCGAGCACGGCGGCTTTGCCTACAACGGAGCCGGCTTCCTGGTATTCTTTGCTTTGCTTTTTTAGATACTGATCTTTCATGAAGATACCGATCAGTGCAGCGGTGACCGGAGATTTTGCCAGTTTGGCAAATGCGGCTGCTTCTATTTTAAAAGCTTCGTCGCGATGCAGTGGTGCATGTTTTTGAATGGTGCTGATAATGGTCATGGGAGACGGGTAGTGAGGGCCCGCTTTTGCACCCACAACTCCGCGTGCAGATTCAAATGCCATCGTTTGTTCTATGTTTGACAACGGCAGTGGCTCGCTTTTTTCCACGCGACGTGCCTTATAGTCAAATTTTCCTTCGATACAGTTATTTAGCAGATCGAGTGCGGCATCTCGTAGTTTGTCTGATGGAACCACAGCATCTACGGCGCCGTCTTTCAGTGCGGCAGCGGGACGTTTGTTAGCGCCGGTGGCAATCCATTCGATGGCGTTATCGACCCCGATAATGCGTGGTAGTCTTACTGTGCCTCCCCAACCGGGAAGGATGCCAAGCTTGACTTCCGGTAGTGCGATTTTGGCGTTGTCTGCCATAATTCGATAATCGCAGGCCAGGCAAATTTCAAGTCCGCCACCCAGTGCCTCACCATTGATAGCAACTACCGTGGGGCAAGGCAGATCTTCCACACTTGAAAACAGCGCGTTGATTTTTAACAGTGCGTCCATCAGGGCATCATCGCCGGCGCGGAACAGTGCGCCAAACTCAGTGATATCCGCACCAACAAAAAAGCTCTTTTTAGCGCTGGTTAACATCAGGCCTTTCAGGTTCTTTGCGCGTTGTAGCGCGGTTACCGCCTGGTCGAGTTCTGTGATTGTTGCCTGGTTAAATTTATTAACGCTTTCACCCTGCAGGTCAAAGCACATTTCATATATACCGTTATCCAGCTCTTTAACGGTCAGTGAATTGCCTTCAAATATCATTTGTTAGGCTCCTAGAAACTGAAGTGTTCGGCATCAAGTGCCATTAAGGAATCTGCGCCGGCATCGATGGTTGCGGCTAGAGATCTTGTGCGGGGAAGCAGGCGATCGTAATAGAATTCGGCGGTGTTGACTTTGGCCCGGTAAAACTCAGTCTCGCTGCAGTCGTCACTGGCCAGTGCATTTAATGCAGTCGCCTGCGCCTTTGCCCACATGTAGGCGAGCACGATATAACCGGAATACATCAGGTAATCCACCGAAGCTGCCCCTACCTCGTCAGCATCGCTCATAGCCCGCATGGTGACTTGTGTGGTGATTTGTTCCCATTCATCGCAGTGGCTTTTTAGCGCGGCGATAGTGTTGGCCATTTTCCGGTTGTCGGTATGTTGTTCGCAAAAGTCAGTGATCTCAGCGATAAATTGTCTAAGCAGGCCGCCCTGGGATCCGACAATCTTACGTCCCAGTAAATCCAGCGCCTGTATGCCGGTTGTTCCTTCGTACAACATTGAAATGCGACAATCGCGAACGTTTTGTTCCATGCCCCATTCCTGTATGAAGCCATGGCCGCCAAATATCTGCAGTCCGTGGTTGGCCGATTCAAAACCGGTCTCTGTTAGAAAGGCTTTGGCAATCGGAGTTAACAGCGCCAGCCGTTGTTCGGCTTTACCGCGTACCTCGTCACTGGCGTCGGACTCGGTGACGTCCACGTCCATGGCAAGTGAGTGTACAAAAAGTCTGCCGCCTTCGGCGAATGCTTTTTGAGTTAACAGCATTCTGCGAACATCCGGGTGAACAATAATCGGGTCAGCGGGTTTGTCCGGGTTTTTACGACCAGAGCTTGAACGCATTTGCAATCTTTCGCGTGCGTAGTCCAGTGAATGTTGAAAGCCCAGTTCGGCGTGGGCGAGCCCTTGTAGCGCTGTACCGAGTCGTGCGGTATTCATAAAAGTGAACATGCAGTTCAGACCACGGTTGGGCGGGCCAATTAAAAATCCTTTGGCTGCATCGAAGTTCAATACACAGGTAGCGTTACCGTGTATCCCCATTTTGTGCTCGATAGAACCGCAGTTAACGCCATTTCGTTGTCCCGCCTTGCCGTCTGCGTCGGGCAGAAATTTAGGCACAATAAAAAGTGAGATACCGCGCGTGCCGGCGGGTGCGTCCGGAAGCCTTGCAAGCACGATATGTACAATGTTATCGGTCATGTCGTGTTCACCGGCAGAGATAAATATCTTGGTGCCGTGTATGGCGTAACTGCCATCGTCGTTGGGCTCGGCGCGGGTCCTTAGTAAGCCCAAATCAGTTCCACAATGGGATTCTGTCAGGCACATGGTGCCGGTCCATTCACCGGAAGTCAGATTGCCCAGGTAAGTCTTTTTTTGTTCATCTGTGCCATGTGCGGTGATTGTATTGTGTGCGCCGTGACTGAGCCCGGGGTACATTGCCCATGCCCAGTTTGCGGTTCCCGACATCTCGCTGACGATTGTGGCTAATGATGGAGGCAGACCCTGGCCACCGAATTCAGGATCGGCAGACAGGCTGGCCCAGCCGCCCTCTACGTATTTACTGTAGGCTTCTTTAAAGCCAGCTGGAGTAGTCACAACACCGTCGTTCCAGCTGCAACCCTGCTGATCACCGACACTGTTCAGCGGTGCAAGCTCTTGTTCGACAAATTTTGAAGCCTCTTCAAGCACTGCGTCGAGCAGGTCTGCACCAACCTCTTCAAAGCCGCCGAGATCCGCGCATTTTGTGGTGTAGTCGTGCACTTCGTGCAGAGAAAAACGCATATCTCTGAGTGGAACTTTGAAGTCAGCCATTGGAATCTCCTGATATTGCAAATCTGGTGAGCAGCTAAATTGCCTACAGTAAGCTAAAAAAGTAGATAAATCATTCTGTTACAGAGTTGGTAATGATTTTAAAAGGTTTTTGTAAGGATGTTAATGGCTTGCGATTGCCATCTATCAGACTCCACCTGATTCACTGTTGTCGACCAGCGAGGTGTTTATTGCAGTGATTACTGACAAGCGGTTAGAGCGATACAGCATCCGGGTCGGTGGTGGTGACTGCTAAGTGGGTGAATATAAACAAAAATAGACTATTTGTAAATTAAAATGGACAAAATAGTAATATTTGTAAAGTAAATACTGTTTCCCCATTTTATCTGAATCAGCCCGGCAGGCGATCGGTTTAGTGTAGTTTTATAGCCGGGTGAACCGAGCGACGAAACATGTTTGAGGCGGTGAGCAGCGCGGTCCGGAAAAAACCGAACAACGCCACCTGGTGCATTTTATACAGGGATAAATAGACCAGCCTTGCCATCGCCCCCTCTATGCGGACGCTCCTTATCACATTGCCCATCAGATTGCCCACGGTGGCGTAGTTGCCCAGCGACACCAGCGATCCATAGTCGCGATAGCGGAATACTGGAAATTTCCTGTCATCTGTCGGGTCGATAGTGGTGCCATCGAGTGAGGCGTTGATGATACGCGGTAGAATTCCGGCCAGATAACTTGCCTGCTGGTGTGCGGATTGCGCTCTGGGTGGTACCAGCTGGTGCTCCCCGCTTTCAGTGATCCACTGGCAGGCTGCACAGTCTCCCATGGCGAATATGTTGTCATCGTTGCTGGACTGGAGTGTGTTACCCACTACCAGTTGATTGATCTTGTTAAACTCCAGATCATCGTTGTGAATAGCAATTTTTGGAATCTTTATTCCGGCTGCCCATACCTTGATGTGACTTGCGATACTTCTGCCACTTCTGGTTTCGATTGAATCTTCGGTGATCGCGCTGACGACTTCACCTGATAAGACGCTAATACGAAGCGAACTTAACTGCGCGGCTGTAGCTGCTGAAAGATATTCCGGCAGCGCGGGTAATATGCGATCGGCGCCCTCAATCAAGGTAATTTGAATTTCGGATGATTCTATTTTCTGAGCAGCGTATGTGTTAAGCAGTTCAGAGACCTCGCGCAACTGTGCTGACAATTCAACGCCGGTGGCACCAGCGCCGACGATAGCGATTTTCAACGGATCATCTGTGGCTGGTTTGCCGGTTGCAAAGACTCGTGTACATGCCTGAACCAACTTTTTGTGAAACGATTCAGCCTGCTGTGTCGAGTCGATAAACAGACAATGCTCAGCGACTCCCGGTACCCCGAAATCATTGCTGACACTACCGACAGCCACTACCAGTGTATCGTATGACAATTCGCGTTTTGGTATCAGTGGTTCACCTTCAGTGTCTATTTGTGAGAGGGTAACTTTTTTAGTCTGCCGGTCAACAGCGGCAAGTGTGCCCAGTCTGAACTCGAAGCCGCATCTTTTTGCCTGTGCCAGGAAAGATATTTCGTTAACGTGACTGTCAAAAGTGCCTGCGGCAACTTCGTGCAGAAGCGGTTTCCAGATATGAGTCAGTTGTTGATCGATCAGAGTGATACGAACATTCTTTTTTCTTTTGTATTTGCGGCCGAGTTTCGAAGCCAGTGCTAAACCGGCGGCACCGCCGCCGACGATAAGGACTTCGTGGGAGTGGATAGATTGGTTCATGGACTGGCAATTTTACAGTTGGACAGGGTCATCTTAACAGTCATCAGAGTTTGCGCGTGGCCTGTTTTATATTACAGAATTGCCTCATAAAGCGGATTTATGTCGCGCCGAAGATTGTCTGATGACTACCATCGAATGTCCTCAGGTCCGAATAATAAAGCTTGCAAAATTGTAGTGAAAAATGTGCAATGAGCCGTAATATTTCCGGTGATAGTGCTATCGTTTCAATGTGCAAGTGCATTGCTGGCTTGCAGTTGATAAAGACGTCACTACGAAACACTAAAGTACAGCAAGCGAATTTGCGGCAGGTGTTAGTTGTATTCTATCCCGGTAATTAAATGATCACGAGCAAGCAGGGGACCCTATGCTGGATGTAACCGCCTTTTTCGATAACGATACCAACAATGTCAGCTACATCGCGGCTGATCGGCAAACCGGACAGTGTGCCGTCATTGACTCATTGCTTGATTACGATTCTGCGTCTGGTCGAACAATGACTGAATCGGCCGATAAATTAATTGCCTCTGTTCGTGAAAACGATTTTAGTGTCGAGTGGATTATCGATACCCATGTTCACGCTGATCATGTCACTGCCGCGCACTACATCAAGAGCAAGCTTGGTGGTAAAACAGCTATCGGTTCCAATATTACCGAGGTGCAAAAGGTCTTCGGAAAAATCTTTAATGAAAGTCAGGCCTTTCATACCGATGGTAGTCAGTTCGATCACCTCTTTGAAGACAATGAGACCTATGCGGTTGGTTCAATTACCGGCAAAGCTATCCACACGCCGGGGCATACTTCGGCCTGCATGGTTCACCATATAGGTGATGCATTGTTCGTGGGTGATACTTTGTTCATGCCTGACTTCGGAACCGCCCGGTGTGATTTTCCCGGCGGTGACGCTGCCCAGCTGTATAACTCCATCCAGAAGATCTACCAGCTGCCGGACGACACCAGAATGTTCCTGTGCCATGACTATAAAGCGCCCGGCAGAGATGAGTTTGCCTGGGAGACGACTGTCGGGGAGCAACGTCGATCTAATGTGCAGGTTAATGAGAACGTTTCGCAGGCGGAATTCGTCGCGATGCGTCAGGCCAGGGATAAGAAGCTGGGAACCCCCAGGCTAATGGTGCCGTCAGTGCAGATAAATATGCGAGCAGGTGAATTCCCCGAACCCGAATCCAACGGACGACGGTACATAAAGGTGCCGTTAAACACCCTCTAGTCAGTTCGTGCAGATCGTAAATCCCCGTAGCGTGAGTTGTCGCGGGGGTCTTGTGCTGAACAGAGTTGATCTCTCCGGGCAGACCGCTGACAAGAATGGCCCGGGTATGTGATGCAGTTCTTGTTTCTTATAAACTCACCTTGTTTTTCGGTAATAGTGTTTCGAATAAGATACACGCAGCACAGAAACCACTTCTCAATTTTCGGATAATCCGCCCCAATCTCGGGGACCGGCGCTGTGAGTCATTCTATTTGCAGGCCCTCCCTAACCTGAGTTTTGAATTAAGTCTAGGGGCTAAATTGATGCAAAAAACTATTCTATCCAGTCTGATCGTTCTATCACTGAGCGCATGCGACAGTGGAGTTAAGTTGTTGACAGATGATGTCGACATCAACACCGATGTATCCTTACAGGGAGGTGACTCAGCAACAGACACTACCGGAACCGACACTGGAAGCGCTACTGGCACAGACACTGGAAGCACTACGGGAACTGACACTGGAAGTACTACCGGTACGGGATCTGACTCAGGTACTGGTAATAGCAGTTCCGATCAGCAGGACGGTTCGTCGGGTTCAGATGACAGCAGTGATGGCTCTTATGACGATAAAGACAAGGATGATGCGGTTGACGGTGATAACAGTGGTGACGGTAGCTCATCGATTAGTTGCTCAGTGAAAGACGCGCCGGAAAATTGTACAGACGATAGTTCAGATATCAGCGACGACGCCGGAAGCGCCACGTCAGATGGCGGTCAGGTTAGCGATGATGCGGGCAGTGCTACATCAGATGGCGGTCAGGTAAGCGATGATGCGGGCAGCGCTACATCAGATGGCGGGCAGGTTAGTGATGACGCTGGCAGTGCTACATCCGATGGCGGGCAGGTCACTGATGATTCAGGCAGTGCAACGTCAGACGGCGGGCAGGTGAATGATGATTCAGGCAGCGCCACCTCTGATGGTGGTGGTAATGACGATAGTTCAACTGACGATCAATCCACCGGCACACGTGTTACCGATGCAGGTAGTTTTGAGTCTGATCAGATAGGTGGTTCGATAATCCGCCAGTCATCACTTTCAGCAGTTGGCCAACAAAACGTATGCACGTCATTAAGCGCGCGGGATGATTTTTCTAATATTTTCGTTGGGGATTTTATTCTTCATAACAATGCCTGGCGTACCTTTCGTGCAGCCCCGGGATTCGAGTGGGAACAGTGCATCTACAGCAATACCAACGGTGCCGTTGTTGGCTGGAACTATGACTGGGGTCCGGGTCAAACCGGCATCAATGGCAGCCCGAACGCATCAGGTGATTTCTATGTGCGTTCCTACCCTGAGCTGATCTATGGTGTTAAAGATGAATTCCGTACCAGCGCTCCGCAGTCGGAAACCGGTTTGCCGGTACGACTGGGTGATATGCCGAACATCTCGATAGATTACTCATACGACGGTCCTCAATACGGGGAGTCACGTACTGTTGATGCTTCAAATAATCCTCGCTTCCCTAACGGCTCAACGATCTCCGGTGAGCGAAATGTTGCTATAGAATCTTTTTTCTACAACACCGATCAGAATGGTCAGTGTTCGGAAGGGATTGTTACCCGGTCTGGTGGTTCAAACCATGTGTACGAAGTAATGGTGTGGCTTGATGCCGGTGCAGAGCGTCTGCCTGCGGGCCCTAATGATTTTGTCACTAATGTAGAAATTCGTGGTGAAGCTTTTAAGGTCTACACCAAAGGTTCAGATCCGCGTTACATCGCTTTCGTAGCGCAGAACCCACGCACCACCGGTACGATTTACTGGAACGACTTTACTGAGTGGTCAAAGATCTACGCACACAGGGTTCAGCAGGAGTTCGGTGCCAGAAGTAATTCGGTGCAGATTCAGGATGACTGGTGTGTTGCCAATATACTGGTGGGTACCGAGATTTTCTGGGGTGCCGGTAACCTTGATATTTTTGACTGGACAATAACTCAGAGACAGCCATAGGTTTGCTATAACTATTAGTTAGATTGTAAAGTCAGTATGATTCAGCCGGCACTTGTGCCGGCTTTTTTTTTGAGGTGGGCAGCTTTGTCAAACACACGCGCTTCGATGTGTTTTCAAACGTTAGTCAGGGGGTTTGTGGCAGTCCGTCTGCAATTTCGTAATAGCTGCCCTTGTCGGCTACAAATATATGTTTTGCCAGCTTGATATCAACAGGGGGGTCGAACGCCCCCATTGCCACAGAGATGTGATCTTCGCCAGTGTGATTCCAGAAGAGGGCTGAGCCGCAGCTGTTACAGAATCCCCTTTTTGCATCGGGTGATGACTGAAACCAGGTCAGATGCTCACTTCCATGAACTGTTAATGCAGACTCAGCCGTGTTGGTGGATGCCCAAACGTGACCTGATTGTTTACGGCATTGTGTGCAGTGACAGGCAGTCGCTGGCGTTAGAGGTCCGGTTACTTTAAAAGTGATAACGCCGCAAAGGCAGGAACCCTGGTGCATAGTATTTCCTCGATGATAAATTTAGCCTGGTCAGGGCACGTTCGCAGTAGCAGAGGTTCTGCCGCACAGACTCCTGGCCGGATTTTTTTACAGGCTGCACTTCAGCCCGGTTCGGGCACCCAACCCAGCCCCAGAGCCACAACCAATAAAACGGCAAGTGCTGTAAGCAGACCCACTGCCCAGTGTTGTACTTTCAGGTCAGGCACAGGGTGGGATTCGGGCCAGTTCATGCGTCCGCTGATCATGGGGAATAGCAAATTTACCTTGCCCCATGATCGATAAACAATAATCATCAGAATGTGGACGATGACAAGTGCAAGGATAAGGCTGGAATTCATGTAGTGAACTTCCAGTAGCCTCTCGGCCCATTGCCCCGATATTTTGTCATAAAATACTCCTTCCAGCAGTTCGTCTTCATCGGCGATGAATAATCCAGTAACAGCCTGAACGGCGATAAGAACAATTATTGCAGCGCTTGCCCACCCCCCGGCGGCGTTGTGTCCGCGCTCGGGGGGTAATTTGCGTTTAAACAGGTGCCTGAGATGATCAAATGCGTTGAGCGGATTGGAGAACAGGCTACCCAGGCGGGTATTGCTGCTTCCCCATAGCCCCCAGCACAGCCGGAATAGAATTAGCCCGGCAACTCCTTCACCAACATACCTGTGCCAGTCAAAGAAGCCATTGCCGGTCTTACCGCTAAATAATAAAAACGTCACACACAGGACGAGGCTCCAGTGAAAGATCCTTGTCCATATATCCCAGATCACTATGCGCATTGTTTGTCCGTTGTTGGCACGTGGGTGCTGTGGTTTGTTATTGCACGACTATTTCAGTGTGCATTGCTATGCCTGATAGTAGCATTTTGGATACTCAACGAGGAATCCTGACGTGCAGTTGTAGCCGAAGGCAAGCGCCGGGCTGACAATGTCGATGGCGACCATAGGTGGTGAGCCATTACGCTGTGAACACTGGCTTTAACTCTTCTGCCAGAACTTCTTTCAGCGCCTTGATTTTTGCACTGTTGCGGAGATCTTTGTGACTGAGCATCCATACATCATTGGTTGGTGCGGGTTCGTTGCTATCTATGGGTACTAAACACGGATCTCTTGACACAAGGTATTCGGGGAGGGCTGTGATTCCACAACCCTTGCGGCATAGTTGTAGAGCGCTCATTAGTCCGTCGGCGACAATTTCCGAGCGCCCGGCTGGAATCTGGTTCAACAGCCATTGGTAAAAAACTGCCTTATCAAACTTACTTGACAGTGTAATGAAGCGATGCTGTTGCAGGTTGTCTGGAAAATGATCAACCGGTGTTTGTTTTAAATATTCGGCTGATGCACAAATACAGAATTTCAGTTTACCCAGTTTTTTCCCAATCAGATCCGGCGGTGGATTGAAGCCGGTTCTGATGGCAATTTCGGCTTCCAGGCGGGTGATGTCGGTAATGTTGTTCTGTATCAGTAGCTCTATTTGTAGTTCAGGGTACTTTGTTGTCAGCCTGGCCAGGATGTCAGGCATGAGTTGGTAGCCGATAGTATCGGTAGTCGTAAGAGTGACTTTGCCGCTGATTTCACTATCGGCACCAACCACTGATCGGGTGATTGAATCGACAGAGGTTTTCAGTGAATTAGCGTGTTTATGCAGTTCAAGACCCTTGTTGGTCAGTTTGTAACCGTCGGGGCTATGAGTAAATAGCTGCGCGCCCAATTGCGACTCAAAAGCTTTGATGCGTCGAAGAACGGTTGTGTGGCTTACTTCAAGCTCGGCGGCTGCAGCAATTAGCGTATGTTTTTCTGCCAAAGCTAAAAAAAATCTGAAATTGTCCCAGTTCCAATTCATTGGCAGTATGTTGTCGTTCAGCCACTATATATTGATACTGTAAAGGATTTTAAGACAGAATAGTTAGTCAATATTATGCTAGGAGCCTGCGCGGCAGAACCTCTG